>JAIBBN010000016.1 GCA_019694655.1 Leptospirales bacterium | reverse complement strand
GCATTCATAGCTAGAGAAGTTTTCCGAAGAGAGGAGACGTTCGCCCGCCAGCAAAAGAAAAGAAGAATAAAGCTTTCGCCGGCCGCATTGCGCGAAACGCGCGAACACGACGGGCCTTTCGTTTATCTCATTCTGTGCGACTTCGTTTTCTTGGCCAATCCCGGTGATAATCCGCTTTCGCCTATTTGCCGCATCCGTTGACAGGTCGCCTTCGTCTTGTCCGCACCGCGCCGCAAATAGACGACTTCGTCTTGCCACGCTGGGCACTATGGAATCCGTACTTTTACCAGCGTCATCCTGGCTGATCAAGCCCGGGCAGCAAGGAAAGCCAGATTCCGGATCTGTTTGCGGAGTTTCCGCGTCGCGCCCGGCACGGCTTCGCCAGGTGAGTCCCAGGAGATCATTTTCCGCGGACTCGCCAGGAGGGGCGCACGGGCGAGCCTGGGACTGCGCGGGCGTGGTTTCAACACTTTTATGGCGGCTATTAGTTTGCTGCCTGAAGATTTTCCAGCCCTGGTCGCGGCGGCCTTCGCGCTTGAATTGCGTCGCGGTCTAATAGCACGCTGCAGCAAAGTGAGCGGCAATTTGCGCCGCTGGCAGTGCGACGCCGTAGATGGCTGCGGCGGCAAGTCGGCCGCCAAAGAACTCGGCAGTTGACTGACTGTTGGCCAGTTGAATGCGCGTGGCAGGTTGCGTTATGCTGTTGATGGCATTGGGCGCGGGATTCAGTGGCAGGCTTTGCTCTACTGCGTTTGTGAATAGCCTCCACTGACCGCCATCGCGTTCCAGTACAACATGAGTCCATTGCTGCACCGGCGGCGTATAAGTGGAAACACTGGCGGCGACGCCGCCGCTGAGCAGGGTCAGGGCGCCGGCCGGAGTCAGATAGATGCCGTAGCCTTGCGTGCTGGTTTCTCCGTTGTAAAATACGTCATGAATCGCAGAAACGTCGCCGTCCCAGTACATCCAGATTTCCATCGATATGTTGTCCAGCTGCGTGGTGGCATAGGTAGGTGCAGTAATATTTGTAAACACATGCGATGTACCAATAGCTCGCGAGGAACCGTCGGGCGCAAATCCGTCCAGCCCGGGCGTGACGCCGGAAACGAATGTGAAGTTTGGAGCGCCGACGACGGCGGCGCCGGTTGTGCCGGATTGTTCGTCCAGCGGCCAGTAAGCGATCAGTCCGGAGCTTGCCCTAATCGCACTTGAGTAGGAGGCGCCGCAGCCGTTGCCCAGGGCCAGCAGTGAAAGCTCCGGATCTGAGTTCGTGTCGGCCGGAAAATAGGAACACGCCATCCACGCCGTCGCTTGAAGAACGACGAGCGCCAGCATTCTGATCGAAGGCCGCGGCTTTTCAGCCTTCATTGCGCAGTTTCGCATACGATTCTCGGTCGCCTCGCCGGGCAGCATGGCCGCGCGGTTCAAGCAGAGCCCGGCCAACGGGGGGCAACCCGGCCAAACCTCAAAGCGGAGCGATCTCAGGAATGCTTGCCGGGCGTTCAGAAGGCGATACGCCCGTATAGGCCGCCGGCCGCGCCAGATAGTAAAGGTTGTTAAGCAATATATAATCCAGGCCGTGGAAGGTCCAGCGCAAAGGAGACTTCTGGTCATGCTCCTTCTTGGGCTGCATGAAACGATTTTGTGAACTCCATCCGGGCGTTCCGTCGGCGGAGGTTCCTCCATAGGGCGCCGCGCTCAACATCGCCACAATCTTGGATTCCACATTCGGCGGCAGGGCCCCGCCCTCATGCAGGAGGCCATGCAAGAGCGGATACAAGCAAAAATCGTTAATTGGCGCCAGGGAGGAAAGCAGCGCTGTGGTCTGCGCTCCCCAGCCGTGGCCAATGGCAGCCAGCGACATGGCCATATGGATGTTATCCGGCGTTGTCGGTACGGCCGCAAGCTGCCAGAGTCGAGCATTGGTCGCGCTGACTGGGTGGCTTTGCCCGTTGATCCACGCCCCGGCCAGATTGAAACCGCCGGCGAAGGCGCGCGCATCATGACCGCGCTCGACCAGGTCCATGTGGTTGACATCGACAGGACTGTAAGGGTTGAACCAGCGCACACAGAAGGGGCAGATGCCCAGCGCGTTCAGCTTGGGCGACACCGGCTCCTCAATGAGCCAGTAGATCTTCTGGCGAATCGGCTCGCCGAAGATCTCGCCGGCATTGATATGGCCGCGATCGAGATAAGCGACAAGCTGTCCGCTCTTGGCAATCGCCCAGTTGCGGAGATTGCTATTGTTATACGAAAGATCTGCAGGAGCGTATTGTTTAATCAGCGCCAGACCGATCAGCAAGTGGACAACCTGATCCTGGCTCATCTCCTTGTTCTTGCGTTGTTGTGAGGCGCGTGCGACGGGCGGCAGCACAAAATCCGGACCCCAGGCGGCTGTATAGTCGGACTGACCGGAACTCAGCGATAGCTTCTTTCCGGTCGCGGCGGTCACGTCATCGCGAATGAAAAAGCCAGGAGTGTCCGGCCATTGATAACCGGCTGCGCCGTAATAGTTGGCCACGCGAATCGGATGGTCGCTCCACATCGCCTGCTCGCCAAAGCGATCCAGTCGTTCCAGCGCCAGCAGCGCGCAGTAGAGTTCTCGCGTTGCGTTGTGGACGTCGCCGGCGCCGCCAAAGCCGGGGTATTGCTGCGGATGACCCAGCATATAGAGCTCTGTGGCCAGCGCGCCCATGTACCAGCCAAGCTTGGCGGTCGCGTCGCCCCAGGTCGCCCAGCGACGGCCATCGGGCAGGGTGAGAATGCCCGTCGCCGGCAAACAGCTGCCTTGCTGGTTGTCGAAGGCTACGAACTCGTTGCGCAGGCGCGCACGATAGTTCCAGTAGCGTTGGATGTTCACCTGAGCCGGAGAGACCCCAGGCAGGAGCAGCTCGGGAGGAATTGTGCTTTGATATGTGAAGCGCGGCTGGACGTATCCGCCAGACGCAGGCGTATCTGCCGCTACGACGCCGGACAGGAGCAGACCGACCGCTAGAGGCAAGGATACGATCAAGAAAATACGAACCTTCACAAAAATTCTCGATGCGAAGCGGATAGTACCATGCGCCAGCAGGGGGAGATCGCACATGGCGGCGCAATTCTATTTTAAGCAGAGATTAAAGTTATGGTATTTTCGATGTCTGTCAGCAGTTTTCCCCGCCGCTGCCGCGAAATATTGATCGGCGAGCCGTGCGGCGCTCGTTAGTTTCCCGACTAAGACTTCAATGCTTAGCCGGGATTCAATGCAAGTTCAGCGGATTCCCTTGAATTGCTGTGCCCGATTTTTCTTGATCGCAAACCGGAGATACTCCGGAAACCTGCTACACCGCTGCGTCTTGCCCTGGCCGCCAACGCCTTGTTTTCGCTCGCTTCCGCTGCCCTGATGCTTTTGCAGCCGGCTTTGCCGGGCGCCTGGCTTGGCATTCAGGCGACGTTGATTTACCGAGTAGTAGGCGCCGGCCCTGCGCTCTTTTCTGTGGAATTGTTCTTTCAGGCTTTGCGTCCGCGAGTTTCTACCTGGCGGGCATTGCTTGCCAGTATTGCGGATTTCCTGTGGGTCGGCGGATCTCTGGCGCTGCTCGTGGCTGTTCCTGAGCTATTTTCAAATCAGGGAAACATCCTCGTTCTGGCGACGGCTGGCGTCGTGCAACTATTTGGTCTCTGGCAACTCTGGGCGGCGGGCCGCGCACATCGCAGCGCTCGTAATGGCGAGTATCGTCATTGCATCGTCGTTGAAACAAATGCGCCAGCAGACCGTATGTGGCGGATCGTTGGCGATTTGGGAAAGATTGAGAACTACATGCCTTCGCTTAAATATTCGACCTTACTCGAAGACAGGGATCCCGGCGTCGGCGCGGTGCGCGCTTGTGAGAATCAGGCCGGGCAACAATGGCAGGAGGAATGCATTGAGTATATTCCTGGCCGCAGTTTTTCAGTGCGTTTCCTGGCGGAAGCCCCGGGCTTTCCCTTTCCGGTAAAATCGATGCGCGGAGGATGGGAAGTGAATCCGACGGACGGCGGATCCCAGGTCATGATCTGGTGGGAGCTCAAGCCAATCGTCTGTTAAAGCGAAAGAAGCTTGCCGGCAACCTTGAGCCTGCCTGCCATCGTTCGAGGTTCGCCACGAAAATCCTGAGCATGCATTCGCCGATTGGATGGCTGGATTCGAGCCGCGCGCGGCTAGCACAAGAGGGCGGTAGTATGCGAATCGATGGGCAGTTGCGGGCTGACGGCGCAACTGCACAGACGCAAGATCGAATGCTCCGATCGCGCCGTTTCCTGGCTTCTCTTCAGGTCTGGCTGGATGGAGAGCCCATAGGCGATGACTTAGCTTTGCTTAAAATCAGCGCGGCGAAAAAGCAAAGTAGCGATAGCAGCAAAAGTCCGTCGGCAAGCAGATGAAAAAACAAGATCGAAATGCTTAGCGCAATCGAAGCGAAGATAGTCGCTGCCCACAATGCCTTCGCGTCGCTGGCGATTGCATTTGCCAGAATGAAACTTTGAGCGCCCAGTGTGAACATCAAGAACCCCATCATAATGCTGAATCCAGTGTGGAATTGAAGCAGATTGTGCTCGCCAAGCAATTGGATACGAAAAGCCCTCATCTCAGCCAGCAGCTGCAAGAGCGCCGCGTCGTCCGGGCGAAGGGCTTCCGCCATTAGGTGCAGCACGCCAAGCAATAAGTAGGCAACTGAAGCCGCCTGAATCAATCGTTTTGCTTTCATCGTTCAGAATCTCCCTGTGACTGCGCAGTCAGTCGCTACGCTTACTCCATTCTCAAATGCGTCTGTGCAGCTGGTTTGATTGGCCTTTGCTGTTCCTGGTCTGGGAGTCGTGCGGCGCAGTCGTCGTCGGTTCCGGCGAATTGTCAGGCGCCACAGACAGATCGCCGCGCGCCAGAGCATACTCAAACCAGGCGCGGCGCCAGGCGAGAGGCGCCAGGGCCAGTTTTTCTTCTTGAGTACGCAGCAATTCTTCCGCTTCAAGCAGCGTCGACAGCGAGGATCGGCCGCTGCGATAGCGCTCCAATTCAATAAGAACGGTTTGCCGTGCGTTGCTTACCGACCGGCGACGACCGGCCACTTCACGTTCCTGTTCGCTTAAGGAAGCGCAGGCCAGCTCCAGCTGAATGCGAACTGCGCGTTCAGCGTCAGCCTGCAGCGCCCGCAATCCGCGCAGTTCGCTTTCCACCGCGCTTCGACGGGATGAGCGCGTAGCGGACTCAAAGATAGGCAGCCGCAGCCCAAGATACAGGGAAAACCAGTTGTTGGTTGTCAACTGTCCGCTATCTTGATAAACCCATTGACCTCGAGCAAAAATCGAGGGCAAGAAGGGAAGCTGCAGAGCCTCGAGCTCGCGTTCGCGAGCGCGAATTTGAAGAGCCAGGGCTTGTAGATCGTAGCGCCGTTCTCGACTTGCGACGATCTCGCCTTCCAGCGGAACACTGGCGCGTTCGGGCAATTCGGCATCAAGGCCTGCCGCGTTCGCTGGCATTTCCAACCCGACGCTGCGACCCAATGCCAGTAACGCAACCGGGCGCTTTTGTTCAAGCGTTTGCAATGCGCGATTTGCTTCATCGACGGCAATCTTCAGGCGCAACAAATCGGACTGCGAAACCATGCCTAGCTCGTAGAGTCGTCTTACCTCGCTGCGTCGTCGATTCAGATTCTCCACAAAACGTTGCAGCGAGCTCCGATGAACGTCAAGCTCCAGCACATCAAGGTAGGCAGTTGCGGCGGAAGCTACAGCTTCCTGGCGTGCACGCTCGGCGCGAAGCGCCGCGGCTTTCGCCTGATATTCGACGGCGTATACCCGGTAGTCCATATTCTCAGGATCGTAGAGCGGCTGAGTAATTTCAATGCCGGCCTGCGGAACGACGCGACGCTGTCCTCCTGAGTCTCCGGTCAAGGGCAGCAAGGGCGTGCGGACTGTCAGGCGACGATCGCGCATTTCTGTTCCGGCCACTACGCCGACCTGTGGCAGATAGATACTGCGACGGAAACTTTGGGCATCGTATTCTCGAGCTTTCGCTTCCGCGGCGGCCTGTACAGCCGCCGGCGCCTGCGCCGCCAGCCGCAGGGTCTCTTCGAGGCCGAGCAATCGGACGGGCGGCTGCGCAGCAAGGGCAAGCGGCGCGGCCAGGGCGGCCATAGTGATCCACGCAAAGAGTCGGCCGCGCAGCCTGCTGCGTAGATACGAAGTTACTGGCGTCGATGGCAGAGTCGTGTCGCCGGACCGATCCGGAAACAGTAGCGAGTAAAGCGCCGGAATTACGACCAGAGTAAGCCCGGTGGACAGCGCCAGTCCGGACATCAATGACCAGGCAAAAGGCGGCCAAAGCGTGGCTGATGTAAAGGCCAGCGGCAGCAGTCCGGCAATGGTCGTGGCCGTGGTCAAAAGAATTGGTCGCATGCGTCGCTGTATTGCGGCAACCATGGCCTTCCGGAGATCCATGCCATCGTCGCGGCGAAAGCGATCAAGAGCATCGAGCAACAATATAGCATTATTAACTACAATTCCAGTCAGTGCCAGCATCCCCAACAAGGCAGTGAAACCAAAAGGCTGCCTGCTGAGCAGCAGCCCGGGGGTTACGCCAACCATGGCCAGCGGAATCGTTGCCAGAATGATCAACAGCTTCTTGATTGAGCGGAATTCAAAAAGCAGCGAAACAAAGAAAAGCGAAAGACCGGCGGGCAGCGCCCTCAGTATCGCCGTGTTAGCCTCGGCGCTGCGCTCCGCCTCGCCGCCGTAGCTGATGCGAGCGCCAGTTGGAAGGGCTTGTGCCTGCAAACGGGCGCGAAATTGCGACAGGGCCTCGGCCGCCGTGGCGCCTGGTCGCAGCTCAGCGAGCACGCTGACCGTTGGCTGGCGATTGCGACGACTCAGTACAGCTGGTTCAAGTTCAACGACAGGCGTCGCCAGATCAGAAAGTCGCAGGTTGGCGTCGCCAGTGCGTGCTATGAACGATTCCTTCAAACGTATTGCCGAAAGGTTTTCGCCTTCCACCGAACCGATTTCTATGGGAATAGATTCATCGTCGCCGCGGAAGTCTCCTGCCGGCAAACCCCGCGTACGTCCAAGAACAGCAGCGGCGATTGCATCGCGACTGAGACCGCGTTGCAGTGCATTAGCGTCGCCTATCTGGAAGCGGAGGCTTAACGAGCCCGGACCCATATCGTGCCGCGCCGCGGTTGCCGCTGGCGTCTGGCGCAGAACGCCAAGAACCAGGTCTACGGCATCGGCCAGATCGCGCCGGCTTTCTCCGGTCAGTCGAATCTCAACTGGCGCCGGCGAGGGCGGGCCCTGTTCCAGAAGGCGAGCGACAACCAGCGCTTCCGGCGCCAGTCGGCGGCCAAGAGTTTGCGCCAGCGCAGCGATGCGCGGCGCATCTTCGGCGCGGCGCAGGCTAACGAGAATTTGAGCGACGTGGGGACTCTGCGGGCTGCGTATCAGATTGTAGTAAAACTGCGGCAGACTGCGCCCGGCAATTCGCGTCGTTGCCGTGACCGCTGTATCGCGGCGCAATTCTCGGTCGATGCGGTCAGCGATATTCATGGCAGCGTCAATGTGCGCTCCCTCAGTCAGGTTGATGGCGACGACCAGTTGATCGCGATCGGCGCCTGGGAAAAAGCGCTTCTTTACCGCTGAGAAACCGACAACCGCAAGCAAGACAACTCCAAATGCAACGACCAGAGTGCGCCAGGGTCGAGAATAGGAAAGCGATCCCAGGCGCAGTCCGACTGGCCCGGTCCAGGCCCACGATCGGGCGCCGCCGGCGCGCAGCGTTCTGGCGGCCAGCGGCGGCGTCGTCACAATCGATATACAATAACTTACTATCAGAGTCAACATGGCGATCAGCGGGATGGCGCGCGTAAAATCGGCCGTCCCTCCGGTGGCGCCCAGCATGGGCAAGAATGCGGCCACCGTTGTGCCTGTGGAGGCGGCCAGCGGCAGAGCGAAACGCTGCACGGCTTCGGCCGCCGACTCCAGCGGCGCCAGTCCGCGATCAAGACCCTCCTGCACCGCCTCCGTAACTACAATGACGCTATCAATCAGGATGCCAAGGGATAGAACAAAAGCGGCTACTGCGATCTGGTGCATCACGCCTCCGCTGCTGGCGTAGAGAAACAATGCAACGAGGGCGATGCCTGGCACCATTGCCGCTGCCAGAGCGCCGGCGCGAAATCCCATACCGACGATGACGACGGCCGCCACGATCAACATGCTCAACCCCAGATTGCCGAGCAATTCGCTAAGCCGGCGGCGTACATAGTCAGGTTGCGCTGCAATTTCCTCGACTGCCAGCCCGCGGTATTCGGGCTGCCGTTTCATTTCCTCGCGAAAGACCGCCAGCTCCTGACGCAATGCGCGGCCCATTGCAATCAAATCGATATTGTTTCGGGCCACGACGCCGACCAGAATGGCGCTATGGTCATTGTATGCGGCGATCGTGCTCGATGGCTTTCGTTCGCCCAAGGCAACATGGGCGAAATTTCCCAGCAATCGCACCTCGCCGTTCGCCAGCGGCACTGGCAACCGAACCAGCTCTTCGGGGCTGGCAAAAGAACTATTGGTGCTCACGCCCACACGCAGATCGCGGATGTGCAGCGCACCTGCGGGCAATGCACGGTTCGAGCCTGAAATTGCGCGCGCCAGCTGGTTGTAGTTTAGGCCCTGAGCAGCCAGTTGACGGTCATCGACGTCCACTCGCAGCAGGCGCTCTGGGTGACCAAAAAAGCGGACATTGGAAATCAGCGGATTGCGCAGCAAACGACGTTGCAATTCGCGGGCGAAGCGATACAGTAGCAATCGGTCTTCACTGCCGCTCAACGAGAGTACTACCGAATCCAGATCCAGCACCGAGCGATTGAGCTCTGGCGCCTGCGCGCCGGAAGGGAAATCGACGCGGGCCTTTTCCAGTGCAGTCTGCACGTCCCGCCACGCCTCATTGATCTCCGACTCCTCGGTTAGCGCATCGCGCAACTCGATTGTGAAGATGGCAGCTTCGCGTCGAATCGTCACGCTCAGATTCTTGATGTCGCTGATGTCGGCAAACTGCTCTTCTACAGGCAGCACGATCAGGCGTTCAATCTCTGCGGGCGAGCCGCCGGGATAGATGACGATCAGGTAGCCGTTGCGTTCCTTGAGCCGAGGATCTTCCTCTTTGGGCATGTTCCGCCAGGCAAGCAGCCCGGACAGCGAAAGGGCGACCGTCAGCGTCAGAAATAGCATGCGCTGATCAACAATCCAGCGTGCGGCGCTCATCGGCGCTCCTCGGCGCGGTCGCCATCAAGCAGCGCATCGATTCGCTCCACGGCAACTTTCTCTCCAGCACGTACGTCGCCAACCAGGAGTACGCGACCGGTCTGAAGCTCCTCGCCAACAGCTTCGACGCCAATGCGGCGCAGTTTACCTTCACGCAATACGAAAATCCACGCGCGCCGACCATCTGGAGCGTAAATGGACTCAATAGGCGCCGCGACGCCCGCTACGCTCAAATGCGGAAAGCTGATCCTGAGCGTCAGGTACTCGATCAGGCGCGCCGGAAACTGGAGGCGAAGCACGGCCTGGCTGCCGGTCGCTGTAAGGACCTGCGCTGGAATACGAGGCCGGCTGAGCAGCGGCGCTGTGGCCGTGGCGCTTTCGCCAGGGCGGATGACGCCGGCCAGCGCCGGCGGCAATGCAAGATGCAGATGGTAGTTTCGCAATCCGTCGCCGGCCGGCGATCCAGGTTCGGCAACTGCCGCAAGGGCGGGAGCGACAGTGACCGCGGCCAGAGTCGCGAAGCGCAATCTCCAGACATCTGTTTCAGCCTTCGCGGCGCTGCCGCCGCAAGAGGCAAACATTGCCAGCAGGGCAGGCGCCCAGACGGGGCGCAGGAAGGCCCAGATTGACCGGCTGCGGTCCAGGGCGCCGCAACCGGCGCGAACGACGTTCTGCATATAAACATAACATATAAAATGAACACCGTTCAGACAGCAACAAAAAACTCAGCGCCTCGATCGGGCGCGGCGGGCCGGCTGCGGCTGGCGGGCGCGCAGCAGCGCTTCGGCCATGTCCAGCGTAAGCTCCACGCTACGACGCAACACGCGCTGACGTTCCTTTTCCGGAAACATTCCCAGCCGATCGCGCAGCGCCAGAGACACTGCTCCGTGCACTTGCGACCAGAAAAACATTGCCCCCACGTTTTCATCGGAAAAGGGCAAGAGCTCTGCGTCGATACACTCGCGAACCGTGGCGCGCAGGAATTCAAAAGAGTTCTCGCCCTGCATCCAACTCTCAGCGGCGCGCATCGGAGCTCGAATGATAAACATCAAATCATAGTGTTCAGGATGCTTGAGAGCAAACTCAAAGTAAGCGTGCGCCAGCTTGCGCAGTCGTTTGAGCGGGTTTTTTTCGGCGCCTGCGACTCGCTGCATAGTTTCAAAGAAGAGGGTAAAGCCCTGATCTTGAATGGCGTACAGAATGTCGTCCTTGTCTTTGAAGTATAAGTAGATGGTTCCGGGGCTGTACTCAATAGCGGCGGCGATGTTGCGAATCGAAACAGATTCGTAGCCCTTTTCCAGAAAGAGCCTGGTGGCCGCGGCGATAATGCTCTGGCGCATTTCCGCCTTCTCGCGCTCCTTTCGCTCCTGGACGCCCATGACCTTCAGTGCTGAACGCAATTCAAACGCTAAACACTGAGCAGGGGTCAAGCTGCTTTTGGGCGCACCCGGGGATCAGGGAAGCAGCCATTTGTAGTACTGGGTTGAGCCGCCCGCTTCAGTCATCCCCGATGCTTTTCCTCTTGCCGCCCTTGCAGCCCGGCCCCAGCTGCAAAGCTTGAAAGAGCCCTTTCAAGTTCAGCTGCCTCGAGGCGCGATTCACGGCGTCACGCTCCATCCGCTGGAATCCCCGGTCGACGATCCCGTGTTGCTGTTTCTCCATGATGCGCTGGGCAGCGTCGAACAGTGGAAGGCCTTTCCGGAGCGGATTTCCACGGCGCTTGGACTGCGCGCGGTGGTTTACGATCGACTTGGTCACGGCAAGTCGGACGCCATGCCCGCAAAACGTGGCATCGATTACCTGCACCTTGAGGCGCGTGTCGTATTGCGCCAGTTAATCCAGAAGCTGGAACTACACAAGGTGATTCTGATTGGCCACAGCGACGGCGCCAGCATTGCTCTGTTATATGCTTCCATGTTCGACGACGTCTGCGCCGTGGCCGCGATGGCGCCGCACGTAATGGTCGAGGAATTGACGCGCGAGGGAATTCGCAATTTCAAGCGCGTCTACGATGAAAAGGGCCTGGCAACCGGCTTGCAGCGCTTTCACGGCGCCAAAACAGCCGCTCTGTTTGATGCGTGGCACGATACCTGGCTTTCGCCGGAATTTGCATCCTGGAATATCGTGCCAGAGATGTCGAGAATCCGGCAAGCGTTGCTGTTGATTCAAGGTCAGTCCGACGAATACGGGAGCGCGGCTCAGATCGAATCAATTGCCCGGAATGTGCAGCAATCGCCGGCTCAGCTGCTGCTTCCCAACTGTGCGCATTTTCCGCATGTGACTGCACGCAGGATCGTAGAAGAAGCGATCTGTCGCTTTGTGAGCGGTCTTTTGTGAGCAGGAACGAAGTCAGCGCTCCAGGATGCGATAGCCCATTTCCGGGCTGAGCTTCATCTTACTTTTCATGAATTTTCCCTGGCCCTGCGCAATCGCTTCGCCAGCGGCGTTGTAGAGGACCGCTTCGGCAGTAAAGATGGAACGCGCTTGCGATACGACCTTGCCCTGGGCGACGACTTCGCCGGACGAAACCGGCTTCATGATACGCACGTCAAAGGTCGCCGTCAAAACAAAGACGTCCTCCACCAGAGAATTGACCGCAAAAAAGGCGGCATTGTCCAGAGCCAGAAAGTAAAGCGAACCATGCATGGCCCCCGCCGCGTGGAATAGCTCTTCACGCACCGCAAGAGTCATTCTGGATTCGCCGCTGGCGATTGAAGCGCGCAGCCCGGTGAGCTTGATCACCGGCGCCGAATGCATCATGTTTTCCAATTTTCGAAAGTGCTCATCGCTCACAGTTCTGCTCCGTCGATCGGCCAATTCAGCGCAACATTCGTTTGAAGCGCAAGGCGCCCAGACCGTAAAATAGAAAGGCAAGTCCGGCAAGGGCGACCAGATTCCATTTGATCTCGGCAAAACCTGCGCCTTTCAGGAAGATCATGCGTTGCGCGGCCATGCAATAACGCATCGGATTGACAATCGTCAGCCAGCGAATGGGCTCCGGCATGTTGGCCAGCGGAAAAAAGAAGTCGGATAGAATCGTTGCCGGCAGCAAAAAAGCGAATACCGTTAGCATGGCCTGCTGTTGCGAAGCGCTGACCGAGGAAATCAAGAGCCCCAGCCCAAGCATCACTACCACGTAGAGCGCATCCAGAGCGCTGAGCGTGGCAAGCGAGCCAACAAAGGGCTGACCGAACAGGAAGACGCTGGCCGCTGTTACCAGTGCGGCTTCAAGCAGACCGATGACGGCAAAGGGCGCGGTCTTGCCCAGCAGCAATTGCCAGGGGCGAATGGGCGAGACGACCAGCTGATCAAAGGAGCCGGTTTCGCGCTCGCGGGTGATGCCCATTGCCGTCAGCAGCATAATCACAGTGGTCAGCACCATTGTGCCAATACCGGGCAACAGGTAGTAGCGCGACTCGCCGCCGGGATTGTACCAGAGTCGATCGCGCAGTTCGACGCCGCCGCGCGAACTCAGGGCAATCGGCGACAGCGAACGCGGGCGAAGCGTCGCAGCGGACTGCACAGCAACAATGCGCTGCATGTATCCCAGGGCGATGCCGGCAGAATTGGAATCGCTGCCGTCCACCAGGGCCTGCACCGTGGCAACTTCGCCGCGATCAAGACGCCGCGCGTAGTCCGGCGGAAAATAGACTGCAATGCGCGCCGCATTGTTGCGCAGCAGCTCCTCGCCGCGCGAAACATCAGGGCCCAGGTAGACGAATCGAAAGTGATCGTTGGCGCGCAAGGCATCGATCAATTCCCTGCTCTGTAGCGTGCGGCTGGAATCGATCACGGCAATGGGCACATTGCGCACTTCATTGGACACTGCAACGCCAAAGATCGTCGTCTGAATCAACGGTATCAGGAAAATGATTACCAGCATGCGTCGGTCGCGCAGCGTCTGTAAGAATTCTTTTTGGATCAATGCCAGCAGCGGACGAAACATAAGCTCAGGCCACCCTCTTCTTCAAACGCCGCGAGGCCATCAACAGCACGGCGCAGGCCAGCAGCGCCAGCATCAGCAGTTCCGCCCAGATCGTGTCAATACCCTCGCCCTTCAGAAAAATGGTTCGAAACACCAGGATCAAATGCCGGGCAGGGACAATGTAGCTGAGGGCGCGCGGCGGCGCCGGCATCGATTCAATGGGAAATACAAAGCCAGAAAGAAAAAGCGCCGGCAATAGCGACGACATCAGCGCCGCCTGCATCGCTGGCAGCTGAGCGCGCAGCGCCGCTGAAAGCATCACGCCAATACCCAGCGTGACAATGGCAAAGGCCGTCGCCGCTACCAGTAGACTCAGCAGGCTGCCGCGAAAAGGAACGTCGAAAAGCCAGGTTGCCAGAGCTGTGGCGGCCAGCGTCTGGACGACGGCGATGACGGCGTAGGGAACGATCTTGCCCAGTACGATCTCATGCGGTCGCACCGGCGTGGCAATCAACTGCTCCATCGATCCGCGCTCCCATTCGCGAGCGATCGTCAGCGAGGAAAGCAGCGCAGCAATGACCGCGAGGGCAATCACAATCAGTCCAGGCAGGGCGAAGTGTCGACTGCGCAGGTCCGGATTGTAAAGGATGCGCGGCGTCAGCTGGATGCCGCCCTGCAGGCGCACGCCAAAGCGATCAAGTCGCTGCAGCGTGACGCGTCGCGAGTAGTCCAGCACAAATAGCTGCAGATAGTTGACGCCGATGGCGGCGGCATTGTTGTCCGATCCGTCGACAAAGGCCCCGATGGCCTGATCCTCGCCTCGTTCCAGACGGCGAGCAAAGCCGGCCGGTATCAGCAGGGCGATCTTGATCTGTCCGTGTTCGATCGCATCGCTGAGTTCCGCCTGGCTCAAATAGTTGTGCGGCAAAAACCAGTCGCCGGCGCCCAATCGCATGGTCAATGCACGGCTGGCCTGCGTGCCATCGAGGTCCAGCACGCCCAGGGCGATGCGGTCTACGTCAAAATTGACAGCATAGCCAAACAGCAGCACCAGCACGGACGGCATGATCAGCGCAATGTAGAGCGTGCGTGCATCGCGGCGGATATGCAGCCACTCCTTCCAGGCCATGGCCAGCAGACGCAACAATGAGGCCTTCAAGACGCGGCTTCTCCGATCGTTTGGTTCTCTCCAATAATATAAACAAATACATCTTCCAGACTGGGGCGGATTGGCTGCGCCACAGTGCGGCCAGCGCCGGCTGCCTCTGCCGCGGCCTGAATGCGGCGACAGAGTCGCGCCGTTTCCGCCGCCTGTCGGGTGCGTGCAATGGCATGCAGATCGCGGCCAAAGGGATCGATGCGCAAGAGCTCGGGAAAGCCCTGCAAGGCCTGGCGGGCGCGCAGCGGGTTCTGGCTCTGGATGGAAAGGGTCGCGCCGATTATGCTGTTGTCCTTCAACTCGGAGGGCGAGCCCAGCGCGGCTATGCGCCCGCGATGCAAGAGGGCGATGCGATCGCACTGCTCGACTTCGTCCATGTAGTGGCTGGTAACAAATACCGTGGCGCCTTCGTCGCGCAGTCGGAAGATAATGTCCCAGAAGGTGCGGCGCGCCTGTGGATCGACGCCGGCGGTCGGCTCATCCAGAAAGATGGCCCGCGGTCGATGCAGGATGGCGCAGCCCAGCGCCAGTCGCTGCTTCCAGCCGCCGGATAGTTCGCGCACCGGCCGCCGCGATTGCTCGCGTAAATCGGCCATTTCCAGAATCTGCTCTTCGCGTCGTCGCAGTTCGCGGCCGCCCAAACGGTAGACGCCGCCGTAGAATCGTATATTTTCAACAACTGAGAGGTCGCTGTAGAGGGAGAATTTCTGCGACATGTAGCCGATGATCGACTTGATCTGGTGCATGTCGCGGCCTACGCGCAGCCCCTCCAGTTCGGCCTCGCCGGAGGTCGGCGGCAATATGCCGCAAAGCATGCGAATGGTGGTGGACTTGCCTGCGCCGTTGGCCCCCAGAAATCCAAAAATGGCGCCGCGCTGCACTTCAAAGCTGATCGAGTCGACAGCAACAAAGTCGCCAAAGGTCTTGCGCAGCAGATGCGCCTTCACTGCCAGCGCGCTCATGTTGCGCCGCCGGACTGCAGATGCATGAAGAGGTCCTCGAAGGATGGCGCGACTGTATCGCGCCGTACGCCGCGCGGCAGCGCGCTGCGCAGGGTTGTAGAATGTCGGCGCTGATCGATGATGAGGTGTGCGCTCTGCCCGGCAATGTAGGCCGCCGTGACCGGCGGGCCCAGCGCTTGCAGTTTCTGCACCAGTTCCGGGAGGCCTGTCCTGTCGTCAGGCTGACAGCGAAAGATGCGGCCTTCCAGTTCTCCAAGCAAATCCGCGGGCCGTCCCTCGCGCAGCAGCTGGCCTTTCCATAGCAGTCCGGTGCGATCACAGCGCTCGGCCTCATCCATGTAGGGCGTGCTGACCAGCGTGGCCACGCCGCGTGTGGAGAGTTCAAAAATCAGCGCCCACAATTCGCGCCGCGACACCGGATCGACGCCGTTGGTAGGCTCATCCAGGATCAACACGGAAGGTTCGTGGATCAGCGCACAGGCGATGGCCAGTTTCTTGTACATGCCGCCAGAAAGAGCGGCGGCGGGGCGATTGCTGAACTCTTCCAGTCGAACAAATTGCAAGAGCTCGGCGGCCCGTTTTTCGCGCAGGGCGCGGGGGATGCCCTGCAACTGTCCGAGGAATCGAATATTTTCGGCAACGCTCAAATCGCCGTAAAGTCCAAAGGCCTGCGGCATGTAGCCAATCCGCGCCCGCGCGCGATCCGCATGGCGACGAAGGTCTTCGCCGCCGACGCGCACATCGCCCTGGTCGGCTTCCAGCGCGCCCACCAGCAGACGCAGCATGGTGGTCTTGCCGGCGCCATCCGGTCCTATCAGGCCGTAGATTTCGCCAGGCGCCACCGTAAAGGAAACGCCATCCACTGCCCGCTGTGCGCCAAAGCTGCGCACGGCATTTTGAACTTCAATGAGCGCTGTCATCTCCAGCCTCCGGCGCGGCTGCGGCGATAAGCACCTGACCATCGGCTGGCATGCCTGGCTTCAGCGCCTCGTCGTTGTTTTCGATGGCCAGGGTGACAGCAAAGACCAGTCGCGCCCGCGCCTCAGCGGTCTGCACGTTGCGCGGCGTGAATTCGGCTTCATTGCCAATGATCGAAACATGTGCGGCGCGCGGTTTGGACAGGCCATCGACGGCGACCAGCGCTGGCTGCTGCGGCCTGATACGCGCCAGATCGCGCTCCGATACAAAAATGCGCAGTCGAGCCGACTTCAGATCGCCAACCACGGCTACCGCCGCTCCTGGCAGGACCACTTCGCCGGGCAGAAAGTTGCGACGCAAGACGCGCCCGTCGACCGGCGCATAGAGATGCGTTTCGCGCAGTCGCGACTCGGCGCGCGATCGCGTGGCGCCGCTCTGCCTGCTTTGCGCCGCCGCGGCATCGCGCTGCGTACGCGCCACATCGCGGCGCAAGCGCGCGCGATCCAGATCCTGCTGGGCAATCACTCCGCTCTGGAAGAGCGTCTGGGCGCGGCTCAATTCTTCGCTGGCATTGGCAAGGTTGGCCTCGGCCTGGGCTACATTTTGTTGCGCGGCGGCCTGCGCGGCGCGCGTGGCGCCTACGTCGGCGGAAGCCTCATCGGCAACCAGCGTTGCAATCAATTGACCGCGACGGACCAGTTGTCCCTCTTCTACGTGAATGGTTTCTACGCGCGCCCCCAGCAGCGAGGCCACCTGGTATTCGTCGATTTCAATGACCCCGGAACCGGCGATGGATTCTTTGCTGCCCTGGCAGGCAAGAACGAATAATAGAGTAACTACAATGGATTGATATTTCCAAAAGTTTCCATTCATGGTTGTGAAGACTCCTGCGCCGACGCCGGCGAAGGCGGCGCGCTCGATTCAAAGATTCCCGATTGCAAAGCGGTGAGCTGTTCCCATTGCGCCATGGCAATCAGCCACTCGCTGATGGCGCGCAACTGGTCGGTGCGCGTTGCAAGCAGGGCCAGTTCGGCATCGGAAAGATCGCGCTCCGAAGCAGCGCCGCTGCGGCGCGCTACATCTGTCGCATCGCGCACGGCCTGAGCCCGTTCTACATTCTGGCGGCGCGCTGGCAGCGAAGCCTGCAGGCTGGCAATGGCGTCAACGGTTCGCGTCCGCAGATTGTCCAGCTCCCGTTCAGCATTTTGCAGCTGCAGTCGGGCATTCTCGGCCTCAACCTCGGCGCGCGAGATTTCGTTCTGAATGCGACCGTGTTCAAAGAGCGGCATGGTTAGCTGCATGGAGACGGAGTAGCCTGTATCATAGCGACTCTGTCCCAGATGCGGTCGATGCAGATCGGCGCCGGCTGCGGCGCTGATCGTCGGCAGCATCTGTCCGCGCGTTGCTGTGACGTTGGCTTCGGCCATCTGCACTTGCAATTGCGCCGCGCGGAGGCGTTCCGAATGTCCCGATTGATCGCGCAAGTACTGCAGATCCGCGGGGCGATCGGCGTAGGATACAAGGTCGCCGCTCAGCGCGGGACCGGACTCTTCGGGCCAATCAAGGGCCAGACGCAGAGCGGCGCGCGCGGCGCGCGTGCGATCACTGCGTTCATTGCGGGCCACGCTGGCGTCGGCCGCTTCGGCGCTGAGTCTCAGCAATTCCAGGCGCGGAATAACGCCGGCGGCCAGTCGTTTCTCGGCATCCAACCGTCGCTGCTCGGCGCGCGCGGCATTCTGCTCGGCCAACGACTCAATGCCTTCAAGGAGCAAAGTCTGGAGGAACAGGGTGCGAACCTGCAGCCGTGTGGCCCCGGCGGCGTCGGCCTGCAGGCGATGGCTGAGTTCTTCGCCAAGACGCGCAATTTCCTGCGCCGCCTCGATGCGGCCGCCGGCATAGAGCGTTTGCCTCAACTGGACGCCGTAGGACGCGACCTCATGGCCGCTGGTCAGATCGAGTTCGACGCCCGGCAGGAGTTCGCGCTTTGCGCCAGGCGGCGGTTGCATCCAGGAATATTGTAGAACGGCGCCAAGCTTTGGCCAGGCGGCGGCGTCGGCAATGCTGCGATTGAGTTCGGCGATTCGCGTCTGGTTTTCCTGAATATGCAGCGCCGTGTTGCGTGATAGCGCGTAGCGTTCGGCTTCGGCCAGACTGAGTGCAACGCCTTGTTCCTGCGCCAGCAGCGAGACGCCGGCGCAAAAAAGCGCGATCGGCAGTTGCAGATAGAACGAATGACGGCGTATCATGGCTTTGCCCTTTTTCGTTTGCGGCCGCCAGCGGCGGCTTTGCGATTCGCGTTTGTGCGCCGTGGCTGTCGTCGGATAGCGGCCAGTCCGCCGCTGAGAATGGAAACGATCGTCTCTCGATAGAGCAGCGGGTCGAGTTCCACAAACTGCTTCCAGCCCAGGGTCTCCTGGAACATGAAGTAGCCCATAAAAGCCCCCTGAATGACGCGAAACAGGGCGTAAGCGTCGATTTCGCGCCGGCGATCGGCGGGCAGCAGCGAATGCAAGCGCTGTGCGGCGGGGTTCCAGGCGTTACGGTGCAGCGCCTCGACGACTCTGCGCTGTTGTTCCAGCGGCAGCTGCGAGGAGCTGAGCAGCAGCGCACGAAACATCTCGCCGCTTTCCGGTCTGGCAAAGATGCGCGCCAGAGACTCAAAGAAAACCTGCAGCGTGGCGTCCAGTTTGCCGCTGCGAGGGGTCTCAATCGACAGCGGCGACAGAATCTGCGGACTGATCTCCTGTATTTTCTGAATCAACGCTGCCGTCACCAGCTCAACCTTGTTGGGGTAGTAGTGATAGAGCAGCGCTTCGGACACGCGCGCCGCCCTGGCGATGTCGCGGATGGAGGCGCCGTGGTAGCCCTTCTGGCAGAGGACGGCAAAGGCCGCCTCGCCAATGGCAAGGCCGGTTTCTTCGGCGCGAGCCTCGGCGCGCGAGGGCCCGGGAACGGCAGGGTCTTCTGGAGTATTCATTTGGTCTCTGATCAATCGATCGTTAAGTGACTGACCGATCGTTCAGTAGCTAAGGCGCCGGCCCTGGCTGCGTCCAGCAAAAAAATTTGACGATCTGTCCGCTAGGGTTCCGTGCGCAGCGTAACCCCAATCGTCAGATAGCTATTGTAAACGCTGCGACTGTTGAATTGATCGGCTTTTAGAGCGCTGAACTGGTAGGAAGTCTCCAGATTGAGAGCAATGTTCCGATGCAAGTAGAAGTTCAGTCCGAGGCCGCCGCCGTAGGAAAAACCGCGTCCGTTCTGAAGCGTGTCGTTTGCCCGCGTCAGATCCGGAGAGTAGCCAGCATGCGCTTTTCCGGAGGCGAAGGCGGGACCGCCGCGCAGGATAAGGTAAGGATCAAACTTCTGCTCAGGAAATGGATGAAGCGAGAATAAGAACTGTAGCGATGCGACCGAAAGGAGGCTCGTATAGGTAGGGACCGGCTCCAGTATCTGGCGAGTAATACTCAATCCGCGAACCACATCCTGGCGGCGCACAAAAATATTAGAGACCGAAATTGTGAGACCCGCGCCTATATGAGAATTCAATCCAAGTTCAAGCTCCGCTGCAAAGAGGCCGCCACTTTCGTAATTGGAATTGAAAACGATTGCGGGGAGGCTGGGAATTGCCGATTCCACCTGACCCAGTTGCCCGCCAAGCCGCAGCGTCCGGTCGTACAATTTTTCATGGCGAACAAATGATCCTCCGGGAGCGGCCAGCGCGGGACCAGAGTATAGCCGCAGCGCCGCCTGATTGGCGGCGAAACCAGGCGGGGCCTGACGCGGCGCTTCCGGTGGCAGCACAGCGGATTCAGCGGGTGACGCAGCCGCTGGTGCAGCTGGCGACGACGATTCAGCGGCGCTCTGATCTGCGCCCTCAGCCTGCAGCGATTGAAGGCCCAGCGCCCAGATCAGGAAGAAAAGGGCCAGGCGGATCGTTCGATCCGTTGGAGCTATTTGCATTTGCATAAATTCTGAGGAAATACTGCGAAATCAATCAATTTAGTTTCGCCCCTGCTCCGTCAGGCTCTGGCCACTTTTTTGATTGCCTTCCGCAATAGAGCAACATGCGCTCCGTTCCCATGACCCGGAACCGACTGGAAGCCTTCAGCGACGGCGTGCTGGCCATAATCATTACGATTCTGGTGCTGGAAATGAAAACGCCGCACGGCGAAAGCTTTGAGGCCTTGCGGCCGCTGATTCCCGTTTTTCTGGCATACGTGCTTAGCTTTTTGTATCTGGGCATTTACTGGAACAACCACCACCACATGTTGCATACGGTGCGCAACGTATCCGGCAGCATCCTCTGGGCCAATCTGCATCTGCTGTTCTGGCTCTCGCTGCTGCCCTTCTTTACCGGTTGGATGGGCGAGAATCATTTTGCGGCGGCGCCTACGGCGCTTTATGGAGTTGCGCTGCTGATGGCTGGCTTTGCCTATTTGCTCCTGCAGCAGCGCATCATTGCCAGCCAGGGCGAGGATTCGCCGCTGAAGCGCGCCGTGGGCAATGATTGGAAGGGAAAGGTTTCACTGGTTGGCTATTTGTTGGCCATCCCAGCTGCATTTCTCTGGCCGCAGGTTTCACAGTCGCTCTAGTTGCTGATTGCACTCTTCTGGCTGATTCCTGATCGGCGCATCGAGCGTGTTCTTAGCAGCGAAACAAAGTAGATTGACCAGTGTAAATATTGCCGTTCGCGCCAGAGATAGTTCAGCGCAGCAGGATGCGCAGCCGCTTGCATTCGCCAGGATCCAGGATGCCATTGTTGTTGGCGTCGATTGCCGCCGCCAGGTACAGCGTGCGTCCGCCAAGAGCGGCAATGGGCGATCCTTCGCCTTGACCTTGCAGAACGACGCTGGCAATCTCCCAGCGCAGAAGCAGTCGGTCGCCTTGCTGTCTAACCAGCGTAGCGCGGCAGTCGCCGCCGGGCGAGGTCTGACAGAAGATATAGTGCATTGCATTCTGGTCGAGGTAGAGCTGCGTGTAGCCGCCGCGCTCTGCAGCCAGTCCGCTGCCTGCAGCAAAGAAGGGGATATCATCGTAGCGAGCGCCATTGCGAATCTGATCAAAAATGCTGGATGTCTCCCAGGCGACAAGACGCAGCGCGTTCCACTGCGACGCTCTGGCGCCGTAAGGCTTCAGCACAAATACCAGCCGCAGCGGCCGCGCGGAAAATTCGTACTCCGCCAGGTCCGGCGCGCTCGATAGATCGACTACGCCGTCTGTCGAAGCTTGTCTTGAATAACGGTAGACCGGTTGCGCGGAGAGCATGCCCGGCAGGAGCAGCAGAAGCAGACCCGCTTGCAGCAATGACCTTCGGCAGCGCGCTTGAGGCCAATTCCAGAACTGGAGGCAGCGGCCGGCAAGGTTGCTCAGCGTTGCCAGGCTCTTGGCTCCCATAGTTCGACCTTGTTGCCCTCAGGATCCTGAATCCACATGAAGCGGCCGTTCTCATGATCCTCCGGACCCTGCACAATAACGACCCCTGCCGACTGCAACTGCTGGCGCATTTCTTCCATATTGTCCACGCGATAGTTGATCATAAAGGAAGACGAGCCAGGCTCGAACCACTTTGTGGACTGTTCGGCGACGTGCCAGACGGTCAGGCCGCCGTCGCTGGCGCGGTCGTCGGACCAGCGCAGAATGGCGCCGCCAAAGTCGGCCAGTTGCAGGCCCAGATGATCGCGATACCAGGCGGCAAGGGCCTGCGGGTCCTTCGCCTTGAAAAATACGCCGCCGACTCCAGTAATCCGGGCCATGAGCCCATCCAGCGCCGGCCCTCGGAGTTCTGTCAAGCCAGGCTGCGGCATCCCGGCGGACTTGCGCCGCGCTTGACAGCGACCAGGGCCTTCGGCCGATTCAGACCATGCAAACAGCAGTAATTGGCTCCGGCGCCTGGGGAACCACCCTCGCCAAGATCCTGGCCGAAAACGGCCACAGCGTAGACCTCTGGTGTCACGACCAGGCCCTCGCCGACGACATAAATCAGAAACATGAAAATGTTCAACTATTTGCAGGAGTAAAGCTTCCTGAAAACATTCGCGCCGTTACCTCCTTTACCGAAGCAGGCGCCGGCAAGCAATTGATCGTCGTGGTCACGGCGTCGAAATTCATTGGTTCTACCGTAAAGGCGCTGGCGCCGGTGCTGCCGCCGGACGCTGTTATTGCGTCGGCCACCAAGGGACTCAATCCCGGCGACAACAAGCGACCCTCCGAACTGCTGCGCGAAAATCTGCCGCCGGAGCGCTGGCGCTACATTGCCGTACTTTCCGGACCGAACATCGCCCGCGAGATTGCGGCGCGCAAGCCGGCGGCTACGGTCTGCAGCGCGGAGAATCTGGAGACGGCGCAATTTGTCCAGAAGGCATTCAGCTCGCCCTATTTCCGCGTCTACACCAACGATGATACGGCCGCGGCGGAGTTTGGCGGCACCTTGAAAAACGTCATCGCTATTGCGGCGGGGATTGTGGACGGCCTGGAACTTGGCGACAATGCCAAATCAGCGCTGATGGTGCGCGGCATGGTGGAAATCATTCGCTTTGGAACGCACTTTGGCGCTCGCCCGGAGAGCTTTTACGGACTGGCTGGCATGGGCGACCTGATCACCACCTGCAGTTCGAAGATGAGCCGCAACCACTACGTAGGCGAAAACCTGGCCGCCGGCAAGACCCTGGATGAAATTCTGAAAGGAATGACCGCCGTGGCTGAAGGCGTGGAAGCGGCGCGCTTGATTTTCGACATCGCCAAACGCGAAAAGATCAGCATGCCGGTAACCGAGCAGGTGCATGCCATACTCTTTGAGAACAAGCCGGTCGATCGCGCCATCCTGGAACTGATGACTCGCGATCTGAAAGGCGAATCGGTGAGCGGCGCATGACAGAAATCATTTGCTATTGCGCAGGCGCCTGTCGCCGTAGCGCAGCTGGAGGGCGTCGATGAGCTTCCTGGATCGAGTGGTGGGCGCTGCCAACGAGCTGCTTAAAAAAGGCGAGGGCCAGCCCGGACTGGCCGAAGGCCTGGTTGGGCTGCTGAAAGAAAAAGGCGTCAGCGGCATCGTTGCCGACTTCAAGAACAAGGGTCTGGGCGAGATTGCCTCCAGCTGGGTGGGCGGCGGTCCGAATTCTATGATCTCCGCCGAGCAAATCAAGGCGGCGCTCGGCAGCGAGCGCGTCCTGGAGCTGGCGCGTCGCGCTGGCGTCTCCGAAACCGTGGCGGTCAGTTTTCTGCGCGACACCTTGCCCGGATTGATCGATCGGCTTACCCCGGAAGGTAAGACGCCGCCCGACGATCCAGGCGCCGGCGCCGGTCCGACCAGCAACGCCAGTTGAAGGCCGCTCAGACGGCGCTCAACTCCTTGGGCGCCGGAATGTGCGCTGTATAGTCCAGCATCGTTGTAAAGTCTACAGGATTACGTTCATAGCCCAGGACGTCGCTCAAAGTACGGAACCGATTCTGGCCGCTACTGATCTCGATATCCTCGCCTTTGAATTGTAGCGGATGTTCATAGCCGCAGGCATGAGCCACGCTGAGTAATTCCTTGCGCAAACCCTTGATGAAGTTGGCGGTGCGCTCCGCCTTGAGCGACACATTGAGGCCCGATTCCAGCCAGCGATTCTGCGTGGCGACGCCCGCCGGACAATGGCCAGTGTGGCAACGCTGCGCCTGGATGCAGCCAATCGACATCATGGCCTCGCGCGCTACATTGATCATGTCGCAGCCCATGGCGAAGGCGACAATGGCCCGATCGGGAAAACCCAGCTTGCCGCTGCCAATCCAGACCACGCGATCGGCGACGCCAGCGCGCTGGAATTCCATGTAGACGCGAGCAAAGCCGACTTTGAAGGGCAGCGAAACGTGATCGGTGAAAGTCAGCGGCGCGGCGCCGGTGCCGCCTTCGCCGCCGTCAATAGTGATGAAATCCGGTCCGCGGCCGCTGTCGCGCATCATGGCCGCCAGTTCTTCCCAGAAGGCATGCTCGCCGACGGCGCTCTTGATGCCCACTGGCAGTCCGCTGGCATCGGCCAGACGCTCGATAAAGTCTATCAGGCCGCGGGTGTCGCGAAACTCGGAATGTGCGTTGGGTGAAATGCAGTCCTTACCCTGTGGAATGCCGCGAATTGCGGCCACTTCCGCCGTGACCTTGGCGCCGGGCAGGATCCCGCCCTTGCCAGGCTTGGCGCCCTGGGAAAGCTTGATCTCGATGGCGCAGACATTTGGATTTTGCTGCAGGCGTTGCAACGCGCGATCCAGCGAAAAGCGTCCCTGTTCGTCGCGAGCGCCAAAGTAGCCGGTGCCAAGTTGCCAGACCACGTCGGCGCCAAACTGGTGGAAGGGCGACAGGCCGCCCTCGCCGGTGTTGTGGTAGCAGCGCGCCATGCGCGCTCCCTGATTCAAAGCGGACACGGCGCGCTTGCCAAGCGAGCCATAGGACATGGCCGAGATGTTCACGATCGATCCTGGACGAAAAGGGCGACGACGATTGCGCCACTCGCCCATCACCTTCAAGCTTGGGACCATCGTTGGATCGCCTTCTACGTATCGCGCCTCGCGCTCTGGAAAGGGGAAGGCGGCGTGCTTGATGATCGGATAGCCCGCATCGTAGAGCAGCTCGGTGGTGCCAAAGCCAAAGTTGTTGTCCTGCTTTTTGGAGGTAGCGTAGACCCAGCGGCGCTCGGCGCGGCTGAAGGGCATTTCCTCCTTGTCGTTGGCCACCCAGTACTGCCGCAATTCTGGGCCGATCGTTTCCAGGAAGTAGCGCAGGTTGCCAACAATCGGAAAGTTATGACGGATTACATGACTGCGCTGCAGAATATCGCGCAGTCCGATTATAAGCAAAAAGATTCCCGCGGCAATTGCGGAGCTGAGCCAGGGATGATGGCGGATCCAGCTCAAATAGGGCAGCAGTTCGTCCAGCGACATGTCCAGACCGAAATGCGCGCCCCGCAAGCTTCAATCAGAAAATGTACGCAGAAAGCGCTCCGATTCCGTCAGGAGCGCATGACATAGGCGCCCTTGTGCGCCATGACCATTTCATGCACCTGAGCAGAGCGGCTTTCGTCGGCTGCCGGTCGCCGCACCATGGCCAGCGCCAGCTTTTGTTGCGCCTCGCTGAGCGAGGACTTCTGGTAGAGGGTTACGGCGTGTTTGCTGAAATCGCGCACCTGGAAATCAAAGATCTCGTCAACCAGGGCCGACGCAGCGCCCTGCAGCGCCGCCTGCTCGAGAACCAGGCCGCCGTAGGCAATGAGCGTAAACAGCTCGCCCACGGTCAGCATCAGATCAAGGTCCTTGCTTTGCTCGGCATTGGGACCCTCGCTGGAAAGAAAGGAACAAAATACTTCGGCCTGCTCCATAAAGCGAGCGACGTTGGCTTCGCTGCGACCGGCAAAGCGCTGCCGCCAATCGCCAAAGCCAACTTTGTCCAGGCCCTTGGTGGTGGCGCCTTGCTGGAACAGGAAGTTCTCCTCGGCGGCAGCGTTGGAGGAGGGCGGGGCCTTGAGCGAACTGCTATCAAACAGATAGCTGCGCATGAATTTGATCACCAGCACCATGTTGACATGGGCGGTGCCTTCCAGTTTAGGCAGCATGCGGATATCGCGTGTGGCGGATTCAAAGTACATATCCTTTTCAAAGCCGCGTGCAGCAATCACGTCCCACAGTAGATCGATTACCTCTTCGCCCTGCATGGTAACCTTCATCTTGACCATCGGATTGTACAATAGATAGCGGCGATCCTCGGCCGAGGCGGCGCGCATGTAGTCTTTGGCGCGGTAGGCAAAAAGTCGCATGGCGCAAAGACGCGCATAGGCCTCGCCCAGTAATTGCTTCACGTGCGGAAAATCGCTAACAAAGGTTCCGTAGAGCTTGCGATTGCCAGCATGATTGATTGCCTCATAGAATGCGTGCGTGCAGATGCCCGTAGCAGCCAGTCCAAGATTGAACTTGGCGTAGGCTACGGTGGCCAGACTCGCATCCCAGGAGGGGCGTCCGCGCAACAGAATATCGTCCTCAGCGATCGGGTAGTCGTGCAGTTCGAATTCGGCCACGTACTTCTGCCCGTGCACCACATTCTTTTTGCATTCATAGCTCTTGTGATCGGGCGCTACTGAAACAAAGGCATACTCCTTGCCATTTTCCATGCGCGCGAATACCGAAAGCAGCGCCGCGCAGTTCCCATTTCCTATGTAATACTTATCTCCCCGGGCGACATACTTGCCTTCGCCCTGGGGGATGAGCAGCATGTCGGTGCCAATCAGATCAGCGCCGTGTTCTTTTTCGGAAAGGCCAAAGCCAAATACGCCGCCGGATTTGAGCGCGGCGGCAGCGCGCTTCTTGGCGGTTTCATTGGGACTCATCCAGAAGGGTCCAAGGCCCAGGATGGATACCTGCCAGGGATACCAGTGCGATAGCGAATAGAAGCCAAGAATCTCGCTGAACTGCGTGTTACGCGCCGAATCGAAGCGACAGCCTGTTTCGCCATAGGCCGAGGGAGTCAGGAACTTGTAGAAGACCTGCTTCTGGGCTAAAAACTCCAGGAAGTCCGCCACCCAGACCGCCTCATGGTCCTCGCGCTTCATGGCAGCATTCCCTTTCTTTTCGAAAAATTCGATGGTCGCCTGAAAGATGGAACGCGTCTCGGCGTCGAAGTCCTTGAAATCGGCTTTTCCGGGGTGCAGCAGCATTCGCGCAGGCTCGGCAGCCATAGTCCACCGTCACCTGTTTTTGCAGTCAGGCGGCTGCGGGCGCAATTGAACTGTAAAAAATCATTTGTGATTTTGCGCCGCCTTTGCAGGCCTATGTCAAATGTATCAACAAACCGACGGAATACTGCGGTCCTCCAAGGACGATTTTGAACTGGCCTACCACCGATGGCTCCCGCAGCAAACCCGGCGAGTGATGGTCGTTCAGCACGGCTTTGGCGAGCACAGCGGCCGTTACGGCCACCTGCGCGAGGCCCTCGACGGAACCGGAACGGCCTTCTACGCGCTGGATTCTCGCGGCCATGGAAAAACCGGCGGCAAGCGCGGCCATGTGGACCAATTTCAGCTTTATGTCGACGACCTGGCGGACCTCGTCCAGCTGGCGCGCAAGGAAAACGGCGAGAACAAGGTCTATCTTCTGGGACATTCGCTGGGCGGCGTAATGGCGCTGCAGTACGCCCTTGAGGGCACCAACCAGCGAAACCTGCACGCCTTGATTGTCAGCGCTCCGGGCTTGATTGTGCAGCTTGATTTTGCCAAGCGCATCAAGAAGTTCCTGGCCCAGGTCTTTGCTCGCGTGGCCCCGGCCACCACCCTCGATGCCAATCTGGACCTGACTTATCTTTCTCACGACCAATCAGAAATTGACGCCTACAAGGCCGACCCTCTTGTTCATGGCAAAGTTTCCTTTCAGATGGCCAGCAACCTTTTCAGTCTGGGCAAGGCGATCTTCAAAAAAGCCAGCCATCTGACCGTACCGGCTTATGTGTTCCAGGGCACTGCCGATGGGATCGTCTCTCCGGAAAGCTCGCGTCGCCTGTACGAGCTCCTGACCACCAAAGACAAGACCTTAAAGATGTACGAAGGATTGTTTCACGAAACGATGAACGAGCTGCCGGCCGATCGCGCGCGCGTGCTGGGCGATTTGAAGGCCTGGCTCGAAAGCCATTGACGCCGGCGCCGGGCGGCGGGGCGCCAGCCGCCTGGATACAGCTTATGACAAACGCTACGTGCGTTTTGATTTCGAACGCGAGGGTCTCTTCCAGTTGCTGGCCCGCAGCTTTCCGATCAGGCGCGCGTTGTATCCGGGCAGTTCGGTTCACCTGACGCCCTCCTTTCACATTCCCTGCGTGGACTACGTTGATCTCAAGCAGGACGCGGCGCGCTTCTTTGAGGACCGCCCGGTCGTTCTGAATTTGATTGAATCGCGCAAGAGTTATCGCCCGGCGTCGGACTTTCATTTTGTACTTCAAGACTACATTGCCGGACCGAGCTTGCCGGGATCCGACTACGACTTGCTGCTGTCGCTCTACGCTCCCAAAGTGGTCGACTCCTGTCTGCCCTGCCTGCGTTCCGGCGGTTTGCTGCTGACCTGTAACCATTTTGGCGATGTAGCAGCGGCGCGAATGATGCCGGAGCTGGAGGCGCTTGCGATATTGAAATGCAGGGAAGGTCGCTACCAATACCGCGAGGCGGAGTCTGCTGAACTTGAGCCGATCATTCGCGCTGGGCGCCGTAACTACAGTACGCGCGTCATCGGCGAGGGCTTCAGTTTTCGCGATGAGGAAAACTACGTGCTCTTTCGTAAGTTTTAATGCTGCCGACGCCCATGCACGATCTTCGACTCTACGCACACCGCGGCGCCAGCCGATTGCTGCCAGAAAACACCATCGCCGCCTTTCAGCAGGCGCTGCAAGACGGGGCCACGCACCTTGAGCTTGATGTGCATCTCAGCCGCGACGGCAAAGTGGTAGTGGCCCACGATCGCGATGGCTTGCGCATGGCCGGTCAAGCCGCACTGATCTGTGAAAGCGCGGCAACCGAGATTGTGCGCTGGAACATGGGCGCCCGCTTTCAGCCGCATGCTCAAGCCAGCGATCGAACGCGCTTTGATCCTGGCCGGAAGTATCCTCCGCCGCTGCTTGACGAAGTCCTCGCGAACTTTCCAGAAGCGCCGCTCAATGTCGACATCAAGCAACATGACGGGGCGGCGACGCGCGCAGTGCTCGAGCTGCTGGAACGCAGCAACGCCGCCGCACGTACTCACTTGACCAGCTTCAGCGGCGAGGTCTTGCAAAGGGTGCGCGCCGCGGGCTTTCAAGGCGGGAGCGGCGTGCGCAATCCTGATCTATTGCGTTTGCTATTTCTGCCGCGCTGGTGGCCGGCCGACTATCGCGGTCGCGGCGACGCTGTGCAACTGCCCCGCCGTCGCGGTCGCTGGGTCTTCGACCGCGCGCGTTTTATCGAGCGCGTCCACCGCGCTGGCCTGCGCATCGACTACTGGGTGGTCAATGAGCCGCAGGAAGCGGAACTCCTATTTGGCCGCGGCGCGGATGGCGTGATGAGCGACGACCCGGCCCGGATGGGTTCAGTCTTTCAAGCGGCGCGGCTGACGCGTAACGCTTCCGGCGCTTCGTCCGCTTGAGTCGACGAAAATCGCTTTGCAAGCGCACTATGGCAACCTGCTCTCGTTTGCGCGGGCAGCGCAAGCGGAGCGATGGATGGCCACCAACAAGCATAGCATTGAAGAACTGGTGCAGCAAATTCAGGATTCTGGCGCGGAGAAGATCAAGGCAGCCATCGTCGACATCGATGGCGTGTTGCGCGGCAAGTACATCCACATCGACAAATTCAAATCTGCAATGCAGAAGGGCTTTGGCTTTTGCAACGTGGTCTTCGGCTGGGACGCGGCGGATGTCTGCTACGACAATGTTGAATATACCGGCTGGCACACTGGCTATCCGGATGCCGAAGTGCGCCTGGATCCTGGCACCTTTCGTCGTATTCCCTGGGATAGCAATACTCCTTTCCTGCTGGGCGACTTTGTCGATGCGCAGGGGCAGCCGTTGCCGATCTGTCCGCGCCAGTTGCTGAAGTGCGTTATCGCCAGGGCGCGCTCGCGCAATTATGAGCCAATGATCGGCGTGGAGTTTGAGTTCTTCAATTTCCGGGAAACGCCGGAGAGTCTGGCCGAAAAGGGATTTCGCAATCTGGCGCCGATTACGCCGGGCATGTTTGGCTATTCCTTGCTGCGCAGTTCCTATGGACAACCTTACTTTTCTACATTGATGGATGAAATGGGGCGCTTTGAGGTGCCGCTGGAGGGACTGCATACCGAGACCGGACCCGGCGTATACGAAGCGGCCATCGGCATCGCCGACGCTCTGGAAGCCGGCGACCGCGCCGTTTTGTTCAAGACCTCCGCCAAGGAAATCGCCTACCGCTTTGGCGTATTGCCAACCTTCATGGCGCGCTGGAATCTCAATCTGCCTGGCTCCAGCGGACACGTGCACCAGAGTCTCTGGGACGTCGCCGGCGAGCGCAACCTCTTCTACGACGAGCAGGACTCTCAAAAAATGAGCCCGCTGTTCAAAAGTTATCTGGCCGGCTTGCTGCACTGCCTGCCGGATATCTTACCGATGTTTGCTCCGACGGTCAACAGCTACAAGCGGTTGGTCGAAGGCTTCTGGGCGCCCACGCGCGTCAGCTGGGGCCTGGACAATCGCACTGCTGCGATGCGCGTCATTCTGGGGCCCAGTTCAAAATCGACGCGCGTTGAGGGGCGTGTCAGCGGCGCGGACATCAACCCATATCTGGCGCTGGCCGCGTACATTGCCGCCGGCCTCTACGGTATCGAGAAAAATCTGCCGCTGAGCGCGCCGCCAGTGGGCGGCAATGCTTACCAGTCGGATGCGCCGCGCCTGCCATCAACGCTCTTCGATGCGGCTACTAAGATGCGCGAATCGAAGGTTGCACGCGAACTTTTTGGCGACGCCTTTGTCGATCACTTCACCGCCACGCGGCTCTGGGAGTGGCGCCAGGCGCAGCTTGCCGTCACCGATTGGGAATTGCAGCGCTACCTCGAAATCATCTGAGCGTAGCGCTGCGGCAACTGCCTCACGGATAGGAAAATTCGATTCAGGTTCCAGATTTGCGAAACAGGCGCGCGCCAAGATAGGCCATTGGTATGTAAGCGCCAATCAAATCAAGCAGCGCAAACCACAAGGGCGATGGGATTGTGACAATCATATAGATTCCGCCCAAGAGAAAGATGGCGCCAACCAGCAGCGCAAGCACCAGCTTTTGTTTTGCTGCGATGCGAGCGGCAAGGAACGCGCCGGCCAGGCTGCCCAGGGCGTGCGCCAGAAAAGGAAAGATAAAGTGGCGCGGCTCGAACAGGCTCATCGCCGCCGCCAATCCCGCTTCCGTGGACAGATCCGCGCCAGGCGGCGGCGCGATGAGGTGCGGGCCAATCATGATCAAGCCCATGTTGACAACGCTGCCCAGGACCAATCCGCCAACTACAGCGAGGATATTGCGCAGAATGACCATATTTACGTAAACCCTCGGGCGGATGCTACCTGCAAGCAAAAGCGCGCAGGCCGGCCGGCGGCCAGTCTTCAAGGCGGCGGCAGGAACATCCGGCGAAGCTCAATCTGGTCCGCGCTTTGCTGCATTCTTTGCCGAAGAAACGCCGGCAATCCGTCGCTTTCGATCAGATTTTCGCTGGAAAGAATGGCGATGACTGTACGGCCGAAGCGACCGGCTACCGCGAATCCGTGCGGCCGACTGGCGTCTTCGTTTTCATCTATGATTACGAAGCTTTCATCGCCGATAGGAAGCAAGGAATCCCGTCGTACCGGTTTCCCGTGGGCTGCGCTCATTCCCAGTGCGATGCCGTCCGGCAAATTCGACATCATTGCTGCTGCGCCGTCGGCATCAATGTCCGCGTCAATCTGACTGAAAAAGCGCGGGCCTATCTGCGGGCGATAGCTGTACTTCAGTTCGGTGATGCCGCCCGGAAGTTCAGTCTTAGTCCAGATCTCATTGTTCTTTGCTTCCACGGCAACTGGAAAACCATAGGGGACAAGCTCGTCAGCCCGGATCAGCAGTTGTCGCTCTTCGGCGCTCAGCGCGACTCGCTGACAGGCTGTTGCCAGCGAAAGAAGCGCGATCAGGCAGGACGCCGTACGATTCAGAAATGTCCTGCCTGATTCAGATTTCAAGTTTGCTTACTGCTCAGCCAGATATTCGCGAATCGCCTGGGCCTGCAACGGTCCAAAGTGACCGGGATAGATCATGTTGATCTGGTCATTCATGATCTTGCCCAGCTGTTCGCGGGCTTGCTGGCGATTCTCATGATAGAAGTGCTCGGTTGGGGTCTCGTTGGCAAAGATGCCGCCGCGAATCAGGTCGCCGGCAAAAAGCGCGTCGCCTGTGCGCACCACAACGGAACCGGGCGTATGACCCGGCAGCGGAATGATATTCCCTTCCAGACCGTAGGGATGAAGGTCCACAACGTCTTTGATGACCACGTCCGGTTGAAAGCCAGGGTAGTCGCCATCAGACATTGGTCGCAGGATGCGAGCCATCAGGCCAATGCTGACAGCTTTGCCAAGATCAGTGTGGCCGCTGGTGAATTTGTCGAGGTCGCCAACTCCGCCAGCCACAGGGACGCCCAGATCATGAAAGTAGCGGCCGCTGCCGGCATGGTCGCCGTGGCCGTGAGTCACAATGACCAGGGCCAGAGATGCAGGTTCCACGCCGGATTGGCGCAGTCCATCGAGTACGACTTCCAGTTTGTCGGGCACGCTGGTATCTATCAGAATCGGGCGCTCCCCGCGCACCAGATAAACATTGGCGACGCCGGTGTTGATGCGTACTACGGCTGGCGGCGTACTGCGTTCCAGCGGCGATACGCTGCTGCACTGCAGCGCTCCCAGCAAGCTTGCTGCGGCAAGCAGCGGTCCAAATAACTTCAATTTCATTGCAACCTTCCCAATGCCGGAATGCCGGCGCCTCAATAGAACAGACTAGCACTTTCTTGCCGCCGATACATCGGCCAGTCGGCCCTGCGGACGGCGTTCTACGTGGGAAAGGAGGCACGATCGCGGAGGGCGCTGCCGTAGATCTGGCCCCATTCCTCCGAGAAGAAATTGCGCGCCGCGGACGGGATGGGAAATCCGGTCGCTTGAATTTCTCGCCGCTCCCTGAAGTGAGGCGGGGTATTGGAATTGGTCCTTAGCGCAATCGTGCCGGAATTCCATCAACAAGGAAGCACTTCTTCGCAAAGAGTCCGCCCGGCCCGACTGCCACTCTGAATCTGGCGTCGGAAAGTCCGCGAGTCCCTTGGGGCGCTGATTGCAGCGCGTTTTCGATCGCCAGCATGAAGTTCGCCTCGCTCCAGCCGCGTCCAAAGATTAAACGTTGACAACTTTCGCCATGCACTGGCGTCGGGCTCAACCTTTCCAATCTGCGATCGGGCAGCCGCGAACTTGCTAGAAAGTCGCCGGCTAGAAAAGTTACTGTGCAATTCGCCAAGAAAATCACCGGGACCAATAGGGCTGTAAACCTTACAAGCTTCATCGTGTGACCTCGCCAAAAAGATCGATGCAGATCTGACTGGTGATTGAGAAATTGCGAAATCCAAGGGCCTCCGGCTGCGCGAGTTCCGCTTTCTCCAGCAGTGGATCAATGAGCCCCCGTCGTTGAATACTTCGAATTTCTGGATCCTGGATTGGATTGGCAGTGACCCCAGTTTGAATGGCATTGAGCGTCTCCGATACGCTGTGACAATATTCGACAACATGCGGAGCATCTTCCATTTGCAAGTTTGCATTGCTTCCAATTTCAACGTATCTGGCCGAGGAAATGTAGAAGGCTTCTGTCGTCTGACAGGCGCCCCCTGAAAGTGTAAAGGATGCCACAAATCCTAGAGACAATAAAAGGGATGTTTTCATAACCATATCTGTCCCTGCCTCGAGATTTTGGATAGCGGTTTTCCTTGAATATTGAACAATATACATTCTGTTAGATGACTGATTCGTTTTTGAGTTGGATGGAGTTATGGACTGACGGATCGGGAGCCATAGGACCGCTGCACTGCCCGCTTGCGGACTTAAAGCACTATACAAGTATTGGGTTAGGAATTGCATGGTCGCCGCGAGTTGCTTGAGGTAATGCAAAGGGCAACCAGAAGAAGCTGACGGAGGGACAGTTCTTGTGCTACGGATTGAGCGAAACCGGATATCTGTGGCAATACTGACAACTATCGACGATCAGACCGTTCAATTCGCTTGAGCGGTCTCAGCCTAGATCAAAATGGCGCCGCAGCGCTGCCAATGCAGGAGCGGCGAAAGGCAAGGAGCTTCAGCCGGTAGCTTCCATCCCATCCAGCGGCCGGATTCAGACCTGCACAAAGTCGCGCGCCAGCGAGCGAATGCTCCGCTTGCCAAAGGCCTCGAGCACCCTGGTCTCGGCCTGTTCGTAAAGCGAAGAGAGGGCCTCGTCCACGCCACGGCCCACCGGACAGTTTGGATTGGGCGTTGGATGCCGGCCGAAAAGCGGCCCTTCGGCGACAGCGCGATAGACCTCAGCGACGCTGATCTGTGCTGCGCTCTTCAGCAAGCGGTAGCCGCCATGGGGGCCGCGGTCGGCGGCCAGAATGCCCGCCGCTACCAGCGAAGGCATCAGACGGCGGACCACGACCGGATTGGTATTCACACTGGCGGCAATCTCTTCCGAGGTAGCGTGCGTCTTTCCGCGGGCGGCGCAGCCTTCCATCAAAAGCAGGGCGTGGACGGCGATGGAAAGTCGACTGTTGCCGCTCATTTCTAATTAGGATTGGACGGCAGAAAGCGGGCGGCAAGCCGGAAAAAAGCGCAGCCAGGCAGCTTTTCGGCGGCAAAAGGCCGGTCGCAGAGTCGAATTTACGATTTGTCTTGCCCCTCAGGGCTGCGCCAGGGCGCGCTGAACCCAGAAACTCACACACCGGAGCAAACCATGAAAGCAGCGGTCCTGGCCCGCTATGGCGATCAACACCTGCAATTGCGCGACGATTTTCCTGAACCGGTCCCGGGTCCCGGCGATCTGTTGGTGCGCATGCGCGCCGCCAGCCTGAACCCAATCGACTGGAAGCTGATGAGCGGACGGGCCAAGGCTCTTTTGCCCTACAAAACGCCTTTTGTGCTGGGCAATGATGGCAGCGGCGTGGTCGAGGCCGTCGGTCCTGGCGTGAACGGCTTTGGCGTCGGCGACGAAATCTTTTTCCGACCAGGAAAATCGCGTATCGGAACTCTGGCCGAGCTGGCGCTGATCCGGGAAGTCGACGCGGCGCGCAAACCAAAGAATTTAAGTTTCAACGAATCGGCCAGTTTACCGCTGACAGCGCTAACCGCCTGGCAGGCCTTCTTCGACATGGCGCAGCTGCAGGCCGGTCAGGATGTATTGATCCATGCTGGCTCTGGCGGCGTTGGCGTCGCCGCCATTCAGATCGCAAAGCATTTTGGCGCTCGCGTGACGACCACCTGCGGTCCGACTGGCGTGGAACTGGTGTGCAGCCTGGGCGCCGATCAAGTTGTCAACTATCGCGAACAGGACTTCTCTAAACTCAATCAGCGATTCGACATCGTGTTTGATACGATTGGCGGCGAAACGCTCAAGCAGTGTTTTCAGGTCTTGAAGCCAGGCGGCACAGTTGTGTCCATCAGCGCGGCAATGCCCACGCCCGACATTGCCAGACGCTATGGGAAGGGATGGCCGCTGCAATTCATCTTGCATCTGGCCAATGGCTCGTTGCGCTCCCTGGCAAAACGCGCCGGCGGCAGCTATCGCTATCTACTGATGGAGGGCAACGGCGAACAGCTGGCCAGGATAGCCAGCCTGGTTGAGCAGGGCAAGTTGCGGCCGGTAATCGACTCGACCTTCCCGCTGACGCAGGTCAACGAGGCCCTGGACCTGCAGCGAGCCGGCCGCGCCAAGGGCAAGATCGTTGTCGAAATCAGCCGCTGATTGCCAGCAGTCGATCTTCAGGCGTCGGCGCGTTTGCGGCGCCGCCAGGCGTCGGCCAGGCGCAGCGCCAGCGCAGCCAGAAGAACGATTTCCGGGCCCGACTTCCATGGCGCCTTGAGGATCGCCTTGGGTCCGTAAGAAACTAGAAAGATTAGAAAAATCAAGTATATGCCGATGCTGTGCAGGATTTTCCAGTTCCGCGAGCCAAGGCTGCGGTAAGCGGCGTTGTTGGAGGTCAGCGCCAGAAGCAAAATGAAAAGATAGGTCAGACCGCCGCCAATGTAGGTGACAAGGGTGTTGGCCTTTAACAGATCCCAGTCGTAGATGCTTGCGGTAATCAGAAGTATGGTACAAAGATGAATGCCGTGCGATACTGCAAAGGAAAGGCCCAGATAGCGTCTCTCTTTTAGCAGCCAGCCATTGAGCGAGTTGGCCTGCCGCCGGCGCCAGGGCCCGGCGATGAAAACCGGCAAGAAAAGCAGCAGCGATATGCGGGCGGTTCCGCGCAGCGCCTGACGCAAGGTCAGCTCGTTCCACTCCGAAAGATAGAGCCACAGCAACAGCGCTCCGCCCTCCAGTACAAGCACAGTGAGCGGAATGACTGCGCCGCTAAACCAGTTTCGATTTTTCATGGCTCCATCCTGTCAGTTTGCCGGGCATTGCGCATCGGCCGGTTGGCCTAAGGCAAGTGGAAAAGCGGCCTCAGACGGCGGGCGGCTGGCGCCGCGCCGGTCGCGGGCAAAGCATTTGACAGCGGACCGGGCGCCAGCCATAGCCAGGCATGTACTCCACGCTACTCTACGATGTGCAGGAGCGCATCGCCAGCATTCGTCTGAACCGTCCCGATCGTCTGAATGCCATCAATGACGAGATGCCGGGCGAGATCGCCGCGGCTGTAGCCGCGGCCAATGCCGATGACCGCGTACACGTCATCGTACTCTCCGGCGAGGGCCGTTCCTTTTGCAGCGGCTATGATCTGCAGCTATACGCTGAGACGCCGAGACCGACTACCGGCAGTCAATCGATGCCCTGGGATCCGATGATCGACTTCCAGATGATGTATCGCAACACCAATCATTTCATGAGCCTCTGGCGCAGCGCCAAACCAACGGTCTGCAAGGTGCACGGCTTTGCCGTGGCTGGCGGCAGCGACATTGCCCTGTGCTGTGATTTCGTGATCATGGGCCGCCACGCGCGAATTGGCTATCCGCCGGCGCGGGTCTGGGGCGTGCCCACCACAGCGATGTGGGTCTATCGCCTGGGGCCGGAACTGGCCAAGCGCATGTTGCTGACTGGCGACGTGATTGGCGGCGAGCAGGCGGCGCGCATCGGGCTGGTCAGCGAGGCGGTCAGCGAGCGCGATCTGGACGCGCATGTGCAAGCTTTTGCCGAGAAGGTGGCGCGCATTCCCAGCAATCAACTGATGATGAACAAATTGTTGGTCAATCAGGCCTACGCCAACATGGGCCAGGAGGGCACGCAGATTCTGGCGACGCTCTTTGACGGCATCGCTCGCCACAGTCCGGAGGGCGTGCGCTTTAAGGACATTGCCGAAAAAAGCGGATTCAAAGCGGCAGTGCAGCACCGCGACGAACTTTAGGCGTCGCGGAAGCGTCCTGCTAAAATGGGTCGTCGTCAAACCCGATTGTAATCCGTCCGCGGGGGCCGTCAAAAGTCAGGCGATTGATGTAACAGGCGCGCAGCGGCAGAGTCTTGCCGCGAATATTCAACTCCTCTTCACGGCTGACTTCAACGCGATCCTGAATCGGTTCGATGGTACTGCGCGAGGCCAGCACAGTTCCTGGCAAGGCCGCATGCTCGAGGCGCGCCGCCACATTGACCGCATCGCCAATGAAAGTGAGTTCGCGAAACTGATCGCTGCCCAGAGTGGCCAGAAGGCAGGCGCCGCTGTGCACGCCGATGCGCAGATTGATCTCATGCTGGCCCTGCTGCACGCGGAATAAGTTAAGGATATTAAACTGTTTTTGGATTTCGATGGCCGCCACCAGGGCGTCCTGGCTGTTGGAAAAGACGGCGAAGATCGAATCGCCCATGATCTTATCGACAAAACCGCCGCTGTGGACGATGGTTGCAGTGGTAGCGCCGATGCTCAGATTGAGCAGATCGACTACTTCCGCTGGACTGCTGCGCTCGGCAATCGAGGTGTAGGATACCAGGTCGGCAAACAGGAAGGTGAAATCGCGCTGTTCATCCGGTATGGCGTCGAGTCCAGCGCGCGCCGCGCTCGTCGCCCGGGTGCGCAGATGACGTGAAATATAGGGCTGCAAGATTCGATTGGCGCGAACGCTTGCTTCGTACTCGCCCACGTCTACCTTCAAACCGGAAGGCAGCGGAATTTCCTGGATCAGCATACGAAAGCGCGGCTCTTCGCGCGCTGATAGTCCGCTGACCTGACAGAGAACGCGTTCGCCGCCGGCGCCGCGCAAAAAGGCGCGATAGTTCTTGAACGGACGTCGCCACAGTGCGCGTCGAACAAAGAGGTCCTGGAAAGCCTCGATCGAAAAAACGCGCGCCGGGCTCTGGTTGCGCACCTGCTCCGGCGCGAGGCCCAGGCGACGTAATAGTTTGGCCGGGATCATGCGCAGGCGCAGATCGGAGCTGACCTGCACCGGGTAGCTGTCCAGAGCGTTGAGCAAGCGCAGCAGCGCGCCGTTATCCATGGCAGTTTCAGGGAAGGTCCAGCAAGCCTGGCCGACCTCAAGCAATTTCTACTGGGAAATCTACTTAAAGAGAGACCGGATTAGCTCAGGGCGGATCCATTTGGACGCGCGGCTGCCCGTTTTGATACGCTTCTATTCTGCCGACGGGTTCGCAGTGAGCATCCAGTCCTTGCTCGCGAAGCAGCGCCTGCATCGACTCCGACGCAGAGGGCTCGATGGCAATCAGCAGGCCGCCAGAAGTTTGCGGGTCAAAGTAGAGTTCCAGGTTCGGGCTTTCCAGCGGCGCCACGCGCTCGGCAAAGCTTTGCTGATTTCGTTTGCAACCGCCAGGAATGGCGCCGGCGGCAAGATACTCAAGGGCGCCAGGCAGCGTGCGCGGCAGCCCGCTGAAGATGGCCGCGGAAACCCCGCTGGCCTCGCAGAGTTGGCAGAGGTGTCCAAACAATCCAAAGCCGGTGACGTCGGTCATCGCATGTACCCAGGGCAGTGCGCCCAGTCGCTCGCCGAAACTGTTCAGTTGCAGCATCACATCGCGCGCCGTATGCTGATGCTCGGGACGCAGCAGCCCCTTTTTTTCGGCAGTGGTCAAAATGCCGATGCCCAGCGGCTTGGTGAGAAAAAGCAGGTCGCCTGCTTTGGCGCCGTCGTTTCCCTTGATATGGCTCAGCGGCGCCAGTCCATTGACGGCCAAACCAAAAATCGGTTCCGGACTGTCGATGCTGTGGCCGCCGGCCAGAACGGCGCCAGCGCTATCGCAAACGGCGCGGGCGCCGCGCAGTACCTCGCCGGCAATCTGTGGCGGCAGTTTGTCGATGGGCCATCCCAGTATGGCCAGCGCCAGCGTTGGCCGACCGCCCATGGCGTAGACATCGCTGATGGCATTGGCCGCGGCAATGCGGCCAAAATCAAAGGGATCGTCAACGATGGGCATGAAAAAGTCAGTAGTACTGATCAATGCCTGTCCGTGACCCAGATCGTAAACTGCAGCGTCGTCGCGGCCGCTGTTGCCCACCAGCAGACGTGCGTTCTCTGATCCGGCGCGTTGCCCGGCCAGGATCGAATCGAGCACGGCCGGAGCGATTTTACAGCCGCAGCCGGCGCCGTGGCTGTAGGCGGTGAGTCGAATGGCCGGCGACGTTGAGGCGCTCATGGTTCCTGCTCCTTGCCGGCAGCTTCGCTTACCGCCGCTCCCGCCCAGGATTCAACCTGCGGCAGCATCTCTGCCAAATTCGAGGACAGACGCAGAGTCGTCCAGTATTGCCTGGCGCGCTGCTGCAGCGAGTAGTCGTAGCTTCGATCGTAGTACTGCAGCGCCACGCGACAGGCGCCCGTCAGATCGCCTGCTTCCAGGCTTTGCAGCGCTTGTTTCAGGGCGAGGCCCCCCAGGCGCTTGCCGATGCGCTGCATGGCCTCGGACAGCTGCGATCGATCAAAAGCGCCGTACTCGGCAAGCAATCGCTCTACGCGTCGTTCCGGATTGCATTCCAGAAGCAGCATTGGCGCCGCACTGATCGCCTGCTGTAGCGAGGCAGGCAGCGCCACGCGTCCAATGGTGCGCCCCTCGTCCTCCACGAATATGGCGCCAGCGCCGCGCTGGCGATCCAGCGCGCGCAAGCGCATGGCCAGCAAATTCTCAAAGGACTCCTGTGACGGCTGCGCCGGCTGGCCCAGTGCGCCAAAGGCCGAGCCGCGATGATTGGCCAGCGCCTCGAGATCGAGACTGGGGCGACCGCGAGCGGCAAGCAAGCCAAGCATCTCGGTCTTTCCGACGCCAGTTGCGCCGCCAATCGCCAGGTAGGGGCGCGGGCGCGGCAGCAGTTCCTCCAGCACATAGCGACGAAAGCTCTTGTAGCCGCCCTCCAGCGTCTGCACCTCCATCTCGCTGAAACGCAACAGCCATGCGACCGCCGCACTGCGCATTCCGCCGCGCCAGCAGTGCAGCAGTGCGCGATGATCCGGACAGAGCGCGCGCGCGGCGGCGACGATTTCGCCCATGCGCGGGCCGACCAGCTGCAGGCCGCGGTCGATGGCCGGCAGTCGACCGGCCTGCTTGTAAAGCGTTCCTATTTCGGCGCGTTCGGCATTGCTGAATAAGGGCAGGTTGTGTGCGCCGGGGATGTGTCCTTGCTGGTATTCCGCCGGAGTGCGCACATCCAGCAGCGGAATCCGATCGGCTTGCTCCAGGAATTGCTCAATGGACAGGTTCGTCACACCGGCCTCGGCGCTCATCGCCGCAGCGGAAAGGGACGGCCCGTCGCTGGCAAGGGAATCCTTTTTTTTGAGCGACAGCCGCCCTGGCTCGCCGCTGCAATCCAGCCATGCAGCGTACCAGGATTCGAATTCTATTGGGCGAGTCGCCGCAGGGGCAAAAGGTGCGTCTGGCCGGCTGGCTGCGCACGCGCCGCGATGCCAGAGACTTTTCGTTTCTGGAAATCAACGACGGCTCTACAATCAAGAACATCCAGGTAATTGCCAGCGCCGAGTTGTCCAACTACGAATCGACGCTGCGCCATCTGGGCGTCGGGGCCAGTCTGGCTGTGGAAGGAGAGCTGGCCGCAAGCGCCGGCAAAGGCCAGAGCAGCGAGGTGCGCGCTTCCAGAGTCGAAGTGCTGGGCGGCGCCGACAGCGAGTTCCCGATCCAGAAGAAGCGTCACAGCTTTGAGTTTTTGCGCGAGATCGCGCACCTGCGTCCGCGCACCAACACGCTCTCGGCGGTGCTGCGGCTGCGCTCGCGCCTCAGCTTTGCCATCCACGATTTTTTTCAGCAGCGCGATTTCCACTACATCCATACGCCAATCATCACCGGCAATGACTGCGAGGGCGCAGGCCAGATGTTTCGCGTGACGGCCTTCGACCCGGATCAGGCGCCGCGCCGTGACGGAAAGATCGACTACGCCCAGGATTTCTTTGGCCTGCCAGTGCATCTCACAGTCTCCGGGCAGCTGGCAGGCGAGGCCTGCGCTCTGGCTCTGGGCGATATCTACACCTTTGGGCCCACCTTTCGCGCCGAGAATTCTAACACCTCGCGGCACCTCGCAGAATTCTGGATGGTAGAACCAGAGATGGCATTTGCCACGCTGGAGGACGATGCGGCTCTCGCCGAGGATTTCTTGCGTCACCTGTTCCGCTTTGCTCTGGAGCAATGCCGCGATGATATGGAGTTCTTCAATAAGTGGATCGATCCCGGCGCCATCCAACGCCTGGAAAGCCTGGCCGCAAGTTCCTTTGCTCGTTTGACTTATACGGAAGCAATTGCGGCGCTGAAGAAGTCAGGTCGCAGCTTCGAATTCCCCGTAGAGTGGGGTCGCGATTTGCAAAGCGAGCATGAGCGCTATCTCACCGAAGAGTATGCCAGACAACCGCTAATCGTCGTCGACTATCCGCGAGAAATCAAGGCTTTCTATATGAAGTTGAATGACGATGGCAAGACCGTTCGCGCCATGGATGTCCTGGCCCCCGGCATTGGCGAGATCATCGGCGGCAGCGAGCGCGAGGATCGAGTCGATGTTTTGACCGATCGAATGCACGAGTTTCAACTCAACACGGCGGAGTACCGCTGGTATCTGGAGCTGCGTCGCTGGGGCTCCACGCCGCACGCTGGATTTGGACTGGGCCTTGAACGTCTGGTTCAATTCATCAGCGGCATGGAAAATATCCGCGATGTAATCCCCTTTCCAAGAACGCCCGGGCACGCTCGCTATTGAGGCCTGGCGGGGTAGGCGGCGCTTCCGGCCTGCGACTCGTTGGCCGTGGGTGACGCGCCATCCCATTGCACGCTGAGCACTGTAATATCGTCGCTTTGACGACCGCCGCGTTGCTGTAAGCAGCGTCGCGCAATTGCCTGACTGACATCCTTTCGATCCTCTGCGTCGAGGGCGGCCGCAACGCGGGCCAGTTCAGTTTGCGGCTCGTCCTGCACTGACTCTGCGTCCTCATAGAGGCCGTCTGTATAGAGAAACAGAATATCTCCGGACTGCAATTGCAGACGCAGATCTCCGTAGTGCGTATCGGCGCTAAGCCCCAGCACAAGCGCGTCCATTCCGTGAAAGGTAATCCGACCGTTTGGTCGCAACAAAAGCGGCGCCGGATGTCCGGCGCAGCTCAGCGAGACGATGCCGGTTTTCGGATCGAACAGTATATAGACGGCGCTAATGAAGCGATACTCAATGTGTGGAGTGAGGATTCGATTCATCCGCGACAGCAGCTCGCCGGGCGAGGCACAGTCTCGATAGCTGGTGCGAAATGCCAATCGAACGCTGGAAGCGTCCAGCGCCGCCGCCAGTCCGTGGCCGGTCACATCGGCCAGCAGTATGCCGACGCGGCCATCGTCGAGCGTCGCCACGTCATAGAAGTCGCCGCCAAGCTGGCTCTGGGGCTGATAATGTACGCCGAGCCGCGGGATTTTCGGCAGCTGACTGCTCTGCGGCAGCAGGCCCTGGTGAATTTCGCAGGCCTGCCACAGGTCCTGTTCGAGGCTGGAGGCGCGCGCATTCGTTGCCGCCTGATCGCGAGCAAGCAATCGCAGTTCGCGTCCAACCTGCAGCGCCAGCACACAGAATCCCAGGAATACGGCGATTTCCAACCGCAGCTCGCGATCGCCGGGGTCAAAGCTGCCGCCAAACCAGTTGTCGAGGACGCCTCCCAGAATGGGTAGCGCCCAGCCAATAGCAAAATAGCGCGCATGGATGGAACGCCGCGCCAGCGGTAAAGCCACAACCAGCGCCGCCGGTCCAGCGATGATCGCAGTGCTATCGGATGCTAGCCTGCAGAGTTCGCGCGAAACAGGCGCCAGCGCGATGGGAATCAGCGTCCCATATTGAACCCAGGTAAGGTAGCGGTCAGCTGCTGGCCACTCCTTCGCCAGGTCCATCACGCTGCGGGCGAATCGAAGACCGCTGCAGAATACCAGGGCAGCGAGGCAATAGTAGCCCTGGTTGGCAAGAAACGGAGGCAGACGGCCGACAATCAGTTCGGGAAAGCCATTGCCAAAGAAAAAGTAAATATTTACAATCAACAAGAAAAAGACGTAGTGTGCGATCCGCGCTGAGGGAAAATGAAAGGCGGCCGCCGCAAATAGGAAGGCCAGCAGCAGTCCGGGTCCAAAGAGCGCCGATTGTAGCAACATCTGGCGGGCGGCAAATTGTTCGAATCTGTCGCGGCGGTATAGGACGCTGGCGGCGGCCAGGTCGACGGCATTCTGTAAGCGAATGACGATGGCCAGCTGCTGCCGGGCCGGGGCCTCAAATTCAAGCAACGGCCGCAACTCTTCGCTATCTTCGGATGCGCTATCGCCGCCTCTGGACTGCGCCCGCAGGCGGCCTTCCTCGTCGAAAACATAGAAATCGACATGATCGATGCGCGCAGTGGGCTGCACCAGGGACAGCGGAAGCTCGCCGGCGCCGTTGTAGAACAAACGGACGCGCAGCCAGACTTCTTTTCGGTCCAGGCCGAACCAGAAGTGCGATGGCGGCGCCGCCCCCTCCGGCATGTGCAGAGCCTGCTCGGGCCGGCTTTCGCCCGCGTTGGTTATTGCGTAATCGGCGGCAGTCGCCAGATCCAGCATTTCAAAGTCATCGGACAGCTCGATGGGTGCAGCGGAAAGCGGCGTAACAGCGATTGCCGCCAGCAGTGCGATAGCGCGCGTCCAGCGCGGCGGCAAGGCGCTCATGCAGCTGCTCCAGAGCCGGCATCGCCGGCCGCCGTTCCGCGGTAAAGTATGGCGGCAATTGTAATGTCGTCGACCGCCGGTCGCTGGTGCAGCTGCTCCAGAGCGACGCTCAAGGCTTGCGATTGCATTAAATCCAGGTCAGCGGCCAGCTGTCGAACCAGCGTGTGGACCCGTTCTTCCGCCTGGTCGACGCTCATTCCTTCCAGCGAGCCAAAAATTCCATCGGAGTACAGCGTCAGCGTATCGCCCGGCGTCAGTTGCAGTTCCTGGTCGTAGTAGGCCGGATCATCCTCAATACCGATCATCGTGGTGCTGGCGTCGATGCGCGACAGCTGCGCTTCCTTTCGCTGAAAATGTAGCGCCGGAGGATGACCGGCCGAAGCAATTCGTGTCAGGCCATCGCTGAGGCGTACGATCGCATAGATGGCGCTGATAAAGCGATAGTCGATCATTGGACACAGATCGCGATTGATGGCCAGTAAGGTTTGCGCCGGCGAGGTCTTGCCGGGGGCGTTCATTCGAAAAGCCAGGCGAACGCTGCTGGCATCGAGCGCCGCAGGCAAACCATGGCCGGTAACGTCGGCCACAAAGACTCCCAGATAACCGGCTTCCGGTTGCAGGATATCATAATAGTCCCCGCCCAGTTCGCGCTGCGACTGATAGTGAATTTGCACGCGCGCCTGGGGCAGTTGATGTACTGACGGCGCCAGTAACTGACCGTGGATGCGTCGCGCAAGACTCAGCTCCTTTTCCATTATTACCAGGCGTTCAGCAGTGCGCGCGCGGCTGGAGACGATGTTGCGCAGTCGAGACCCGATGACCAACGAGAAAATACAAAATTCAAGCAATAGGGCCGGCTGCAAGAGAGCATTGGTTGCAAAGGCGCTGGCCGGCAAGACGCCGTTGCTGCGCAGGTTTTCGGTCATCGCCGCCAGTAGCGGCGGCGACCAGGCCAATACAAACCAGCGCACATTTTCATTTTTGCGCCAGTTAGACAAGGCGTAGATCAATGTCAGCGGTCCAATCGCCAGCGCCAGAACGTTGATCCACTGGATGGAAAGAGGGCGGTAAAATACAGTGAGCAGGGCGGGCGCCACAATCGACCACTGGGCAACGCGAAAGGTCAGGCTGGCGCGTGGATTGAGCTTGTCGAGTTCCAGAAATCGTCGTACAAATCCTAGCGCTGTTGCATACGTTGCACAGATGGCCAGGGCTGTAAGATGATTGGCCAGGACATCGCGCAACTGCGGTGCAGCGAGCGCCGGCCAGCCGCTTTGAAGGTTGAAGTATACGAAGTAAGCCGTCAGGTACAACAAGTAGCTGCGAATCATGCTGTAGCGCAGCGCCAGAAAGAGACTCCCATAGACTACTATTAACATCAGCAGAATTCCGATCTGCAGCCCTGCCAGGATCCAGTAGCGGCCGATTTGCCGCCGAAATTCCCTGGCGCTTTCCAGCGCAAAGGCCGAGCTCAGCCAGACTGGATTTTCGACGCGCACCAGCGCCAGGCGTCCCTGGCCGGCGGGCTGCTCCCATTCCAGCGCCGCCGCCGGATGCCAGCGACCGGCAGGCGACGGAGCCGCAGCATCGCCGGCCGGCAGACTGGCATAGAGCGCCTGACCCATTTCATCAAAGAGATAGAAATCGATGTGGTCCGGCCAGTAGTCCAGTGCGCGCCAGCTCAGCTGACGATCTGCTGCTTCTACTGGCGCAACTGGCATCTTCAGCCAGAGGATCTGACAATGTATGCTGCTACGGCGGAGCTGACCGTCGGCTGGCTGCCAGACTGATGGAGGAAGTCGAAGTACGCGCTCCACCTCTGAAGAATGGCCTGCGGGTTCGCAGTAGAAAACCGTGAGCGCTGACGCTGCCTGCAGGCTTGCATCGCCGCTCGCTTCTCTGTCGGTCGCCCGGCAGGCGCTGGAGCTCAGGATTGCCAGCGCCAGCAGCGATCTGGCAGCATGAGTGCGCATACAAACATTGGGACGAAGAAATACAATAGCAGAGCTTGTCATGACGTATCAAATTGTAAAATTCGATGGCTGGCCGCCTGCTCCATGCCTAATTTCATCGGAATGATTCATCTGGCCAAAAACAGGCGGCTTGCCGGACTGCTGACGCTTGGCGCGGCCATCCTGTTCGCGGGCTGTTCCTTCTCCCTCAGTCGAGGCGATGCCCGCGCCGCTCTGGCCCCGGAGGTCGAGCCGCAGTTTCTGTCCAGCCTGAGCGATGGCCTGGAGCTTCACTATGTTTCCGCCGGACGTCAGGACCTTCCGCCGCTGGTTTTTTTGCATGGTTCGCCGGGTAGCTGGAGCGGCTACCTGGACTATTTGAAAGACCGCCGCCTGCTGGAGCGTTTTCATCTGATAGCAATCGATCGGCCAGGATTTGGCGAATCCACGCCAGGTCATGCTGAACCATCGTTGCAGCGCCAGGCGGCGGCCATTGCTCCAATTCTGCAACGATGGGTGTCGGCTGGCCGCAGCATTGTGCTTGGCCACTCCTTTGGCGGTCCGGTAGCGGTGCGCCTTGCAATGGATCATCCGCAGCTGGTGCGGGCGCTTGTGCTGGTAGCTGGTTCCATCGACCCCGATCAGGAGGAACGGCGCTGGTTCAACATTGCCGCTCGCTATCCTCCGCTGCGCCTTGTGCTGCCGGGAGATTGGGTGGTAAGCAACGATGAAATTTGGCCGCTCAAAGAGGAGCTGCAAAAGATGCTGCCGCTCTGGCCGCGCCTGCAGGTCCCGGTGACGGTCATTCAGGGCGGCGCCGACGATCTGGTTCCTCCGGCCAACGCCGATTTTGCGGCGCGCATGCTTCCGGCTCAACAACTGCATCTGGTACGTCCGGCCGAGGCAACCCATTTTGTGCTCTGGGAAGATCGCGAGCTGGTGGTGCGGCAGATACTTGCGCTGGCGCACTGAACAGCAAGGACTGTTTGCAAGCAAGACTTCACTTCAGGTTGGAACAAACATGAACCAGGTCGCTCCAAGCAGTAACAGGAAGGCCACGCCATGGTTCCAGTGTAATCCTTCGCCCAGATATAAAATCGAGAACACTGCAAAAACAGACAGGCTGATCAATTCCTGGATTGTCTTCAATTGTACCGCGCTGAAGCGTTCATAGCCGAAGCGGTTTGCCGGAACCTGCAGGCAGTATTCGAAAAAGGCCAATCCCCAGCTTCCCAGCACCGCCAGCCAGAGCGGACTGTCACGGTAGCGCAGGTGCCCGTACCAGGCAAAGGTCATGAAGATATTTGATAGAACCAGAAGGACTATGGTCAGCATCAGCCGCCCTCGCCGGGCGGCCCTGCAAACTCAAATGAAAAATAGAAAGGTCAGCAGTAGAAAGGTTGGAATCAGGATGCCGCCCGAGTACAGTAAATAGCCTGCAAAACTTGGCATTTTGACCTTGGCCTCTTCAGCCACCGACTTTACCATAAAATTGGGCGCGTTGCCAATGTAAGTGTTGGCGCCCATGAAGACTGCGCCCACCGAAATCGCTTTCAGCAGAGCCTCAGCTTGTGGATTGGCAAGGATCTCCTGCACGCTGCCAAGGCCGGTATAACCCTGGGCCAGACTGAGAAAGGTCAGATAGGTGGGCGCATTGTCCAGGACCGAGCTGAAGGCGCCCGTCGCCCAGAAAAACTGCCACGGTTCCGTGATGCCCAGTTCCTTGCCGTGGCTTTCCAGCAATACCAGCGCCGGGATCATGCAGATGAAGATTCCGATAAACAGAAAGGCCACTTCCTCAATGGGATGCAGCGTGAATTTGTTTTCCTCGCGCAGCTTTTTGTGCGTGGTAAAGCGTGAAAGTACCACCATGCTGATCAGCGTCAATTCGCGCAGGAATCCAAGGGCGGGAATATCCTTGATTGCCGGGATGAAATTTTGATTCAAGAAGGCGACCGCCAGAACTACGCCCAGCAGCCAGATGAAATTGACCTGGCCCGCCAGCGAGATCGGCTTGATTTGCGTTTCGTCGCGTTTGATGTCGCGCTTGGTTTCCTGACGATGGGCCAGCACATCCCAGATGAAATAGACGGTCAGCAAAATTGCCGCCGCCGCCAGCATATCCGGAAACAAGCTGAAGGTCCAGGTGAAGGGCACTCCGCGCAAGTAGCCAAGAAAGAGCGGCGGATCGCCCAGCGGCGTCAGCGACCCGCCAATATTGGAAACAAGAAAGATGAAGAAGACAACCGTGTGCACCACGTGTTTGCGTTCGCTGTTGGTCTTGAGCAGCGGCCGAATGAGCAGCATCGAAGCGCCAGTTGTTCCAATGAACGAGGCAAGAGCCGCCCCGATGATCAAAAAGAGCAAGTTGTTGACCGGAGTGGCCTCAATATCGCCGCGCAGTACGATGCCGCCGGAGATGTAATAGAGAGATCCCAGCAAAATGATAAACGGAACGTACTCGAAGACCAGAGTGTGGTAAATGTTATGCCAGTAGCCGTAGGCAATGAGAACGGCAAAGGCCACTGCGCCCAGGCTTAGCGCCAGAATCAGCTTGTTCCGATTGGATTCCCACCAGTGGGCGGTGGTTCGCGAGGCGATTGGCAGCACAGCAATGGCCAGCAAGATCAGAACGAAAGGCGTAACCGACCAGTAAGGCAACTCTGCGCCATGATGGCCATGGCCCTCCGTTTCGCCGTAGAGGGCCCCCGAAGCGAGCAGCGCCAGAGTGCTGACAAAGATTGGTTTGATTCTACGCTTCATAAGAGCGCCCTTTTTGGCCGAATTCGCGCCCAGCAAGCAACCATTTTTCGGCGCCGTCTTTTGCATATCTGCGTCGTATAGGAGCTTAGCCGTTGACGAATTTCGCGTGACCCTCGACGCCACGGCTACGATTTGCTTTGTTCTATGCGCAAGATCCTGGCAGCAGGCAAGTTCTGGCGCGCGGCGGCGCTGCTTGCGCCCCTTTTGGTCTCCCTTTCCGCCTGTGGCCGGTCCACAGGTTCGGAATTGCTCAATTTCAGCACGCTTCCCTGGAGCGCCGCCGAGGGCTTATTTGCTGAGAAGTCAGTCTGCCCGCGGCCTGGCGAGGACGGTCGCTGGCTGCTGGTGCAGGCGCCGCCCATCAATCTCTGGTCCGTTTTTCACAAAGAACCGGGCGACGAAATCTACTACTATACGCTTTGCACGCGCGCCATGCTGAGCGCCGAACAGCTGCAGAGTATTGAGTCTCCATCGCTCTTCTTGCCGGGCATTGGCGATAACTGGCGCTTTTACATCAATGGCCGGCTGGTGCGCGATGAGTTTGATCTGGATGCCGCGGGCAAATCCATTGAACGGCACCGCACGCAGATGGGCGCTGTGGTGTCGCCGCCGCGCGATGCCTTTCGGATTGGCGAAAACATTCTGCGTTTCGAATTTGCCGCAGAGGCGCCGCGAGTGTCGTGGGCCAGCGGCGGCACTCCTGGATTTTTTTATGGCAGCGGCTATGTGCTGGCTGAACCAGCGGCCGTTCAATTTCTGCGCTCGGAAGACATCTGGCTGGGCGGGGCCTTCGTTTACTTCGCTTTCGGTATCTACCACATCGCGCTCTTTCTGGGCCGACGCCGTGAACGATATCTGTTGTTCTTTGGCCTCAGCGGCATATCGATCTTTATCTATCTGGCCTCCAGATCCTACTTCGCCTATCAGCTGACGCCGGAAGCCGGCTGGTTGACGCGCATTGAAATTGTAAGCCTGAGCCTGACTGGCCCGCTGTTGATGAGCTTCCTCAGCTGCTACATGTACGGCAGCGAATCTTCGCAGCGTTCGATCCTGGCCTACTACCTTGCCATGGCGCCGCTGGCTGTTGCGGCCTTGCTTGTTCCGCACAATGCACTGGCGATGGTTGTGCAGATCTTTCTGGTCTTTCAGCTGCCGTGGGTTGCGCTCTACGTTCCATACTACCTGCTTCGGGCCACGTTGCAGCGTCGCGTCGATGCCGCGCGTATCGCCATTGCCATGGCCGTCTTTCTGGCGACGGCGCTCTGGGATATCGTCAACGCGCTTTTCAAATGGTTCAGTATCAATCCGCTGTTTCAGTACGGCTTCTTTGCGCTCATTGGCTACCTGACTTTGCTGCAGGTACTGCGGCTGCACCGCGTGCAGCGGGAAATGGATCATCTCAACCAGGAGCTGGACCAGAAGAATACGGCCTTGCTGGCTCTGGATCGATTGAAGGATGAGTTTCTGGCCAATACATCGCACGAGCTGCGCACGCCCTTGCATGGCATCACCGGCATTGCTGATTCTCTGATCGAAGGCGCGGCCGGTCCGCTGACGCCTAGAGTGCAGGACAATCTGCGATTGATTTCTTCCAGCGCCCGACGGCTTGGCAGTTTGATCAATGACATCCTGGACATGTCGCGCTTGCGCGACGGTCGTCTGGAGCTTGAACTCCGTTCGGTGAACCTCGCCTCGGCGCTTCAGTCGACGGTCGATCTTTTGGGTCCGCTGGCGCGCGATTCCGGGCTATACCTGGAAACGCGACTGGAAGCAAACCTGCCGCACGTTCTGGCCGACGAGGATCGACTGCAGCAGGTGCTGAACAACCTGATTGGCAACTCGATCAAGTTCACGACGACCGGCGGCGTACGGCTGACAGCGCAACGACAGGACGAACAGGTTCTTGTCGCAGTTGAGGACAGCGGTCCGGGCATCGAGCCGGGAGAGGCGGCGCGCATCTTCGAACCCTTCTATCAGACTTCGGGCGGGGCGCGCCAGCGGCAAGGCGCCGGTCTGGGCCTGGCGATTGTGCGACAGCTGCTTGAATTGCACCACTCTCAGATTTCGTTGCACAGCAGTCCGGCCGGCGGCGCTCGATTTGAATTTCGCTTACAGGCCATCCAGCCGCTTGCTGCGGAAGGCGACGCGCCTCCGGCAGCGGGCATTTCCGCTTCGAGTGCGGCCTCGGCGACTCGTTTGATGGCTGCTGCTGGCAGCGGCGGCCCGGAGATCCTGATTGCCGATGATGAGCCGGTCAACCTCCAGATTCTTTCTAACATACTTAGCGCAGCGGGCTATCGTTTGCGCGCTGTGTCCGATGGCCAATCGGCCCTCGAACAGCTGCTCGGTGCGACGCCGCCGGATGCCGCCATCCTCGACGTAATGATGCCCGGTCTTTCAGGCTACGACGTACTGCGCCGCCTACGCGAGCTTCGCTCCCAGGTTGAGCTGCCGGTGCTGATCGTTACAGCGCGCGGCGGCGATGAAGCGCCGGAGGCCTTTGACATTGGGGCCAACGACTATCTCAGCAAGCCTTTCCAGAACAAAGAGCTGCTGGCGCGTCTCGGCGCGGCCCTGGCTCTGCGGCAGGCGGCGGAGGAACGCGGCCGACTGCGGGCGCTGACCGAAGACCTGCGCTTGGCGCGTAAAATTCAGAGTTCGATTTTGCCGACTTCCGCTCCTGGAGTGCGCGGCGGCGAGCTTGGAATTTTTTATCGGCCGATGCATGCCGTGGGCGGCGATTTCTACGACTTCCACCAGCTGGATGACCTGCGTCTTGGCGTACTCTCGGCGGATATTTCCGGTCACGGGGCCTCGGCCGCGATGATTGCGGCGATGCTCAAGGTCTCCTTTAGTGCCGAATTAGAATACGCCGAAGAGCCGGCCCGCTTGCTGTCACGTTTGAATCGCAGCATGTACGGAAAGTGCGACAATGGCTTCATTACCGCTTCCTACTGCTTCTTTGACTTCGGCCGTCATCAATTGCGTTTTGCACGCGCCGGTCATACGCCGCTGGCCGTGCTGGCGCCGGCCGCCTCGGCCGCCCTGCCTGTTGGCGGCAGCGGCGCGGCGCTCGGCTGGCGGCCGCGCATTGAATGCCAGACGATTGAGGCGACCATACAAAGCGGAGAACGATACTACCTTTATACCGATGGCTTCAGCGAAGCGCGCAGTCCAGAAGGAGAACCCTTTGGCGAAGAGCGACTCTACGAACTCTTTGGCTATGCCGGGGCCCTGCCGCTGCGGGATAGTTTAAGCTTCATTGAAAATGCGCTGGAGCGCTGGTCCGGTTCTCGCGGTTTTGAGGATGACCTGTCGCTGGTTTGCGTTCAAATCCTTTGAAGTTTGAGGCTCGTTGGAGGCGGCGCGCATGGCGCCGCTCAGCTGCGGCGACGGCCAAAGCGCTTGATCAGCAAGACGCTGTTGCCCTTCTCATTGTAGCGGACGCCATCGAAATGTGATAGCGTCAGAAAAAGTCCGCGACCATGGGCGATGCCTTCGCGGTTTACCTCGTCCGGCGAGCGGCGCAGCATCAGACGATGATTGAATCCCCGTCCCTGGTCCGTAATGCGGAAGGCCGCTCTTCGCGGGCTCATGCGATAGTCGACGGTAATGGTTCGGCCGGCATATTCCGTTCGACGCTGTCGCTCCTGAACGAACTCAATGTAGCGACCCTCTTGCTGCGCCTCCGTTTTCTCGTTGTAGCTGATCTCCAGATTGCCATGTTCAATGGCATTGACGATCATCTCGCGCAGTGACAGTTTGACTCCAAAGGCCTCGTCGGCGTCGCAATAGCGCGCCACGCCGCCGGCCAATCGGTTGCTGATTGTTTCGGCAAGCCTCAGGTAATTGCCAAATACATAGCGTTGAGCTTCCGCCAGACAGAGTCGCGCCAGCTCATCGCCCTCCACGGAACTGAGGCGTGCGGATATGACCGGTCCCGGCGCATCGCCTTCAATGGATTCGAAGCGGAGCTCCATTTCGTGCGGCTCCAGCAGGCGCGTTCGGAAAATCGTTCGAAACTGAACGCTTCCGCCCCTGCTTCGCACGCGTTCAAATTCATCGCGAACCACGCGCTGGCTCAGATGTTCCAGACTGGCGTCGGTCGATTCATAAATCAGCTCAAAGAAATCGTGGCCAATGAGCGACTGGCTCAGGTAACCCAGTCGATCGCGTATACAGGGATTGACGCTCTGGATGCGGCCGGCGGAGTCCAGGCTGAAAATGGGATCGCTGGAGCTATCGATCAGCGTGCGATAGCGCCGTTCTGATACCTCCAGTTCGCGATTGGCGCGGTCCAGGGCGTCGGCGCGGGCGTGCAGTTCTGCGGTGGCCCCTTCCAGCTGACGGTTCACCTGACGAAAGCGCAGAGCAACGGCCGTTTGCATGGTGACCACGAATACCAGAAATGCCTCGTCCAGCACGCGCGGCGTCTGCGTGACATTCATGTACGAGGTCATCTCGTTGATCGCCGCCAGACCAAAGACCAGGAATCCGGCGCTCAAGATGCGTGCGCCGGTGAGACGCATGCGCATAGCGCGAACGGTGAGAAACGCGGAGTAGACCAGCGATGCCAGTACCACGGCCAGCACAGTCGATACCCCGTAGCGGGCGTAGATATCGTACAGCGGGTCTGGAATAAACAGAGTGAGAACAAAGAGCGAACAGGTTCCGACTAAAAGCGCCATCAATAGATATTCGAAAAGGCGAATGCGCGTATCGAAAAAGCGGCGAAAGAAGAGCGTCAGAAAATAGGGAAAAAACAGAATCCCGCCATTGAGCAGAATCAGGTTGAAGTAGAAGCTATCGACCAGCCAGTAGCCAATCGACTGCTGGCCAGCGTGCAGGGCCGCAGCGGTCAGCGAGAAGAATCCGAAATGCAGGTAGTGGCGATCATGGCGGCGCAGGGACCCGGTCAGAATGTGCGACAGGCCGACGAAGACAAAAAGCACGGCCAGCGCCGCGTGCCAGGCGCTCAAGCGCTGGTGGTGGTCCACTCCCGCGTCCGCAGCGGACAGGAAGAAATTTTGAGTGAGCGCTCCGCCCAGAAAGTGAAAGCTGCGAACTCGCAGGGCAAGCACATTGTCGCCATCGGCCTGTACCAGACTGGCTGGAATGTAGAGCAAACGGGCGCGGACATCCGGGCGCTCTAGCTGGCCTTGCGGACCGATGCGTCCCTGAGCGCTGATGCGAACGCCATTGAAGTAAACCTCATTGGCGGCATAGAAGTAGGGAATGGCCAGAGCCAGATCCTGCTGCCTGAGCTGCGCAGAAATCCTGACGTGCAGCCGCATCCAGGCGACGCCGTCATAGTCGTAGCCCTGGCGCAACCACAACGCCCCGCCGCGCATCAAAGGCCATTGCGAATCGTCGAGCGTTGCCAGAGCAAAGTGCGCTTGATCGGCCATCTGAAAGCGCCAGCTGCGATCAAGGGAGTAGATGGATTGCGGATTTTCTATCTGCAGCAGGGCGTCATCCGATTCTGCAGCCAGCGCCGTCGCAGTGAGCAGCGCGAAAACCAACAGCACCGTCCGAATTCGCATCTCTACCGATTCAGGGCGAAGGCATAGTTTTCGTGCAAGCAAAACTCATGTATCCGCCATGTAGTTCTTCCAGACAAGGCGCTGTAGACGCTTGCCTGGCTTCTAGAAAGAAAATCAATTTGGAAAGATTACAACTCCTTGCTCAAAGCGTTCGCGGATCAATTGTACGGCGGAAGCGCTGGCCTCTGAAAAGCGACGTACGTCGGCAAAGGCAGCCTCCGCCAGATCGCGATCGGCGCTCAGGTCTGCCAGTCGAAAGCCGGGCAGACCATGCTGCTTCAGTCCCAGCAGCTCGCCGGGTCCGCGCAGACGCATATCAATTTCTGCCAGAGCAAAGCCATCGTTTGAATCCACCAACGCCTGCATGCGTTCGAGGGACTCCGGGGAGTCCGCCTGCGATACAAGAATGCAAAAGCTCTCTTCGCTGCCGCGACCCACGCGGCCGCGCAACTGATGCAGCTGAGAAATGCCAAAACGCTCGGCATGCTCGATGACCATGACGGTCGCGTTGGCGACATCAACGCCGACCTCGATCACACTGGTAGTTGCCAGAATCTGCACGCGACCGGCGCGAAACTCCTGCATGACCCGTTCGCGATCGGCGGATTTCATGCGGCCGTGCAGCAGCTCGACTTTCAGATCCGGAAAAATGCTCTTGGAAAGCTCTTCAAAGCCAACGGTAGCGGCGCGCAGGTCGGACTTCTCGCTCTCGGCAATCACCGGAAAAACTATGTAACACTGACGACCCTGTTCCACGCGGCGACGGATTGATTTGTACAGGCCGGCGCGTTTGTCCTCGCCAAGCAGCATGGTTTGCACCGGTTTGCGACCGGCTGGCTTCTGGCGCAACGCGACCAGTTCCAGATCGGCGAATTCGGTCAGGCACAGCGTGCGCGGAATGGGCGTGGCGGTCATGGCGATGGCATCCGGATTGAGGCCTCGATTGCGAATTGTTTCGCGCTGGTGGACGCCAAAACGATGCTGTTCGTCAATCACCACCAGACCAAGACTCTGAAACTGCACGCTTTCTTCGATCAGGCTGTGCGTGCCAATCACCAGTCTTGCTATGCCGCTGGCCACGCGCTCCAGCTTCAGTTCGCGGTCCTTCTTGCGGTCGGCGCCGAGCAGCAATTCCAGATCGGCAGCGCGTCCAAGTCCAAGCATGTCCGCCAGGCTGTTGAGATGTTGCCGCGCCAGCGTCTCGGTGGGCGCCATGAAGGCGCACTGCAAGCCCGCATCCAGGTAGTGCAGGGCGATGGCCAGCGCTGTGACCGTCTTGCCGGCGCCCACGTCGCCCTGTAAAAGAAAGGCGCCAGCCTGCGGTCCCTGGCAGGCTTCAACGATATGGCGGATTGCTTTGTTCTGTTCGTCGGTCAGCTGGTAGGGCAGCGTTTTGAGCAGCTCGGCAAAGGAATTCGACTGACCATAGGGCAAGGGCTTTACCTGGCGCGGAATGCGGTTGCGCGCCTGAAGCTTGTGATACATCATCAGATGAAAAAGATAAAGTTCCTCGTATTTCAATGCGCGCCGCGCTTCCTCCAGCTGTTCGGCGGAAGCTGGATAGTGAATTTGACGCAAGGCTGCGCCGCGATCGATCAACGCGCGTTCTGCGAGCAAGGCCGGCGGGACCAGCGGCGGGGCGTCGAAGCGCGGGTCTTCCAGCAGTTGCATCATCAGGCGACGCAAGCCGCGACTGTCCAGCTTGTGTTTGCGCAGGCCCTCGGTGGAGGGATAGAGCGGAATGATTCGGCCGACATGCGCCAGATCGCGTTCCTCTTCGCTGTCGATCTCCTCAAAATCAGGATGCACCATCTGCATCCCGTTGTAGTACTCCAGCTTTCCAGAGACAATCAGCGTTGTTTCGGCGTGAATAGCGCGGTGAAAGTATTGCACGCCGCGAAAGAACACCAGGCTGAGACCCTCGCCGGCCGCTGTGCGGCAATGGACAATCAGGCGGGAGCGTCGTCCATGGGCCAGAAAACTGGACTGCACGCGAACGATCAAAGTCAACGCGGCGCCGGCCTGCAGCAGAGTGGTCTCGGTTACGCTGCGATCAACGTAGCGTCGCGGAAAATAGTAGAGCAGATCCTGACAGTTGCGCAGGCCATTCTGCGCCAGAATCGTCGCGCGCGCCTCGCCGACGCCGCGCAGTCCAGCCAGCGGTCGTTCCAGAAAGTGCTCCGACGAAATCGGCGGCCTGGCAGTGCGTCGAGCCACGGTACAGCCAGGCGAAGCCGACTGTCTTCGGCAACAAAATGCTTTGGCCAGCGCTGGCGTTGCAGCGAAATCAGCCAGGCATTTCCAGCGTGATCTTTCCCGAACTCTGGCCGCTTTGAAAGTAGCGCAGCGCTTGTGGCGCGGCCGCAAAGGGAAAACTGCGTCCGACATAGGGCGCCTGCGGTTTGAGCGCCATCAGCTTGCTATAGAGGTTCTGAAATTGGTCAATGCGTTCCCACATCCAGATCAGATTGAAGGCCAGCAGGCTCTTGTTGGCGCTGATCATCTCGATCGGATCCAGGCGCGGGCGGCGCAGATAGCGCCAGGCCACAGCGGCGTAGTTGGGACGCGCGCCGCGGCCCATCATTGTCGCCCAGCCAAAGAGCGTATGACGACCGCCGGCATTCAGTCGGTCATAGAGCGGCCGGAAGTACTCGCCACCCAGCGAATCCAGGGCCAGATCAAGGCCGGCGGCGTTCATTGATTGCAATGCGCCATCGAGTTGCCTCCCAAAGTTCTTCGCATCACGAATGATGATTTGATGCGACGCAAGTCCGGCGCGCTTCTGCAACAATTCGACTTTGGAGGCGCTGCCAATGGTGGCGATACAGCGCGCGCCCAGTCGCGCTGCGAGATCCAGAGCAATCAGGCCCACGCCGCCGGCGGCGGAATGCACCAGCACGACCTGACCTTTCTGGCAATTGCCGAGGTCCAGCAGGGCATAAGCCGCGGTAAAGCCTTGAGCAAGCAGCGCCGCGCCCTGGGCAAAGCTCCAACCGCGCGGTAGCAGACGCAGATAGCGCACATCGATATTGAGATGCGTAGCATACCCGCCAAAGCGCGTTACGCCCATCACTGCCGCGCCCTTCTTCAAAGGACCGGCGCCGCGTCCCACGGCCCGTACCACTCCGCTGAACTCCAGGCCAGGCGTGAAAGGACCCTGCGGCGTAGCCGAGTAGAGACCTTGCAGGGCAAAGATATCGGCGAAGTTGAGACCGGCCGAGCGCAGCTCGATTTGCGCCTCGCCAGGTCCAGGCGGGGCCAGTTCGTCTTCCTGCAGCTTCAGGCGGTCCAGCGAACCAGCCTGCGGGCATAACCAGATCTGTCGGCGCATGGCAAAGACCAGGTCCTCCCCGGCGCCCGTCAAGCGCAGGTCCTCTTGCACGGCGCCGGGCGGGCGCTAAAAGTAGTAACCAAGTTTAGTAATTTGCTTGCCGAATAGTAACCATGATTACTAACTGGCGACGGAGGATTTTGGACCATGTGGGAACGATCTCATCAAGCAAGCGCGGCGGCATCGCCGGCGGCAATCTTCGAGGCGCTGAGCGATATCGCGCGTTGGCCGGAGTGGCATGACGATATTGAGTGGGTCAAGGCGCCGGCCCGTCTGGCAACCGGCGAGTCCTTTGCGCTCAAGCCAAAAGGCGGACCGAAAGTGTCGCTGAAGATTACCGGATTACGCTCGCCGGAGTTCTACGAAGACGTGACCTTGCTGCCGCTGGCGCGCATGTACTTCCGTCACGAGATCTCGCCAGGCGTTGGCGGATCGCAGATCAAGAGCGTTATTCGCGTAGAGGGACCGCTGGGCTTCCTGTGGCGGCGCATCCTGGCCGAAAAACTGTGGCGTGAATTGCCGCAGCAGACCGAACGAATGGCGGCATTTGCTGGCGCTCGTCGCCGCTAGATTGCAAGCCGGACCATGGCCGCAAAACGCAGCGTCTTTGCTCATGCACAACCTGAGGACAGCGCCGGCTTCTTGCTCTGGCAGGTAAGCAATTCCTGGCAGGCGTCGATTCGGCGCGCGCTGCAAAATATCGGACTGACCCACGTTCAGTTTGTGCTGCTGGCGGTGCTGCGCTTTTCGCAGGAGAATCAGCTCAAGGTTACGCAGCGCGACCTGGCCCGGCGCGCTCGCGTCGACGCCATGGTTGCCTCCAAGGTGCTGCGCCAGCTGGAAGCGCTCGGTCTGGCCAGGCGTCCGCTGGACGCCAGCGACGCCAGGGCGCGCATGCCGCAGATCACGGCCAGCGGACTGCGACTCTTGCGTCGGGCGGTGCCGCTGGTCAATGCCGCCGATGACGCCTTTTTTCGCCCGCTGGGTCGCGACGAAGCGCGTTTTCGCGAACTCTTGAGCCAGCTGAGCGAGCCGGACTGAGCCCGAGCCGCGGCGTCTTTTTTTCTTGCCTCCCGCCATGGGCGCGACTCTATTGTTTAGTAATGACTAAACTAAAAGAGCGCTCGGCGCTGGCAGCCCTTGCCGAACCGCGACGTTGCGCCATCCTGGCGCTGTTGCAGGGCGGGGAGCTTTCCGCCGGCGCCATCCACGCCGCGATGTCGGAGGTAAGCAAGGGCGCCGTTTCCCAGCACTTACGCAAGCTTTACGAGGCTGGCCTGGTACGTCGCCGTAGCGAGGGCCGCCGTCGTTTCTACAAGAGGACTCGCGGCAGCAGCGCACTTCTGCGCAACGAATTGGATTCGATGTGGGCCGGCGCCCTGCAGCGCCTGGCGCTGCTGGCTCAATTGCGGCAGAGAAAGCCACGCGGACCGCGCAAAGGCCGCAGCGCGAGGAGCAGGCGATGAGCGAGGGCGACTTTGTTCTGGAGCGGACGCAGCGCATCGCTGCTGCGCGTCAGACCGTTTTCGAATTCTTTGAGAACTCGGAACTATTTGCCCGCTGGTGGGGCGCAGGCTCCAGCATCGACGCGCGGCCTGGCGGTCGGCTGCGCATTGTCTATCCCAATGGCGTCATTGCCAGCGGCAATGTCCTGGAGATCGCGCCGCCGCAGCGCATCCGCTTCAGCTACGGTTACGAGGCGCCCGGGACCAGGCCTGCAGCCGGAACTTCGATTGTTGAAATATCACTCAGCGAAGACAGCGAAGGGACGCTCCTGCGGCTGCGCCACTTCTTTGACGACGCTGATCTGCGCGATGCACATGGCCAGGGTTGGTCCTACCAGCTGGCGGTGTTTGCCCGTGAATCCTCGGCCTTTGCACACAGCGATTTTGAGCGACGCATTGACCAGTATTTTGCCGCCTGGAGTGCAACGGAGGCGGAAGAGCGTCGACGTCTGCTGGAGGAGGCCGCCGAAGCGCAGCTGCAGTACCACGACGCCTACGCCGCCACCTCGAGCTGTGCGGCGCTTGTGGAGCATATTAATGCGGCGCGCGCGCACCTTGGCAAAAATAGATTGGAGCGCAGCGGTCCGGCAACATTCATGCAGGGCAGCGCACTGTGTCGCTGGCAAGCGTTGAATGCTGCCGGCGATGCGATGTTTTCAGGTACAAACTATTTTCGCTTCGCCGCTTCAGGTCGTATTGCTGCGGTGATTGGCTTTGCCGGCTTCTAGCGCAATCGCAGTCGTTGCAGACGCAGCGCGTTGAGCGTCACCGAAACAGAGCTGAGGGCCATGGCCGCGCCGGCCAGCCAGGGCGCCAGCAAGCCGGCCGCAGCAATCGGTATGCCCAGACTGTTGTAAGCCAGCGCCCAAAACAGATTCTGACGAATATTACTCATCGTCTTGCGCGAGACCTGAATCATGCGCAAGAGCCCGTGCAAATCGGCGCTGATCAATGCCACATCGGCGCTTTCGATGGCAATATCGGCGCCGCCGCCCATTGCGACGCCCAGATCCGCCGCCGCCAGGGCCGGAGCATCGTTGATGCCATCGCCGACCATCGCCACAGTTTTGCCTTTGGCTTTCAGCTCCTGTACAATTTGCGCCTTCTGCTCCGGCTTCACTCCGG
>JAIBBN010000015.1 GCA_019694655.1 Leptospirales bacterium | reverse complement strand
CATTTCGCAATTGAGGATCGGCGCATCTCGGCGCCAGTAAGGATCGCTCACATTACGGACCTACAGACCGACGGCATTGGTCCGATGCACTGGCAAGCTCGCCAGCAGCTGCGCAGTTTTCAGCCCGATCTCATCGTATTTACGGGCGACGTTCTCAATCATCCGCGCTTGATACCAGAGGTCGCTGACTTCCTTCATTCGCTTGCAGCGCCCGGTCGTTCTTACCTGATTCGCGGCGACCACGATGCCGGGCTGCCAGGCGCCAGCTTCGCGGCGCGCAGCGGCTTTCGCTGGTTTGATGGTCAAAGCGAAATCATTACAATCCGCGGCGCGCAATTGAAGCTGATCGGGCTAGGACGCCCTGACATGCGCCACATGGCTACTGTTGATCTGCTGACCAGACCGCGCCGCGCCGGCGAGGCGCAACTCTATACCATCGTTCTCAGTCATCCGCCGGATGCGCTGTTTGCGGCCGAGCGCCGCGGCGTAGACCTGCTGATTGCCGGCCATACGCATGGCGGGCAGATTGCACTGCCCTTTTTCGGGCCGCCATTGACTCTGACCCGAGCGCCGCGGCGCATTGGCGCCGGCGGCCTGCATCGCTATGGACGCCTGGAAGTGTTGGTTTCTCGCGGGCTGGGCATGGAAGGTCATGTCGCGCCACGGATTCGTTTCTTGTGCCGACCACAGCTTTCGCTGCTTGAACTGCGTCCGGCATCCTCCGCACATTAACGCCTTGATGAAAGGCTCGACTGCGGGGGCCAGAGCGCTGTATTAAAAGATCCTATTCGAATCCTTCATGGATCAAGCCGCGCTCAAGCAGCGAATGCAATTGAACGCTATCATGCGCGGCAACGATTTGCACACGCTCTCCCATTTCCTCTTTTAGCTGATGCAATGCCGAGAGCTGATCGACCACCGCCTGTCGATTTTCACGAAGCATCACGGCGCTCACCAGCAAGGGTCGCCCGCGCACTCGATCCACGTTCTGCATATTCCAGGCGATATCGCCAATCAGCAGAAACTCCTTGCCATCGGCCAGGCGCAGATAGATCAACTGGGTGCCCTGCGAATGCCCGGGCGCTTTGAGCAATGCAATGCCGGGCGCTGGCGAATAGACGCCGTCATAGCGCAGCGGAGTCAGGGACTGCAATGCTCCTTCCGGCCACCTGGCGGCAGCGGTCGTCGGACCGGAAATTTGCTCTGCGGTCATATGCACTCGATCACGAATCTCGTTGAAATAGGGCGAATGGGAGATGCCGCCGACATGATCCATATGTTCGTGAGTCACAAGTATCATCCGCGACTTGCGCATTGCCTGCTGCATGCGATCAAAGTTTTCCTGATAGAAGGGCTGGCCGGAAAAGAAATCCTCGTGAATGGCCCGGTCATGTGCTGTTTCCAGAATGATAGATCCGTCGGCGTAGACAAGTTGGTAGGAAACAAAGCTCATCGCGGTCTTTTGTAAGAGGCTGTCGCCTGCCACCACGGCCATGGAGGGAAATCGGCCTTCGCCAACGACCAGTGCATTCAATCGTAAGGGCAAAGCCCCGCCGCGGCCGGCAGCCTCGCGCATCTGTTGCAATTGCAGCGCAAAGGGGGCAGGGTCGGGCGAGGGCGCCCGAAAAAGGAGCAGATAAACGGACAGCGCCAGAACGGCAATGATAGCTGCAACAATCTTAGATTTGCGATGGCGACTCATTGGCCAAAGCTGCTACAGAGCGGCGCACCGGGCAACCGCATTTGCTCGAGTCATGGATGTTCGCAGCTGCTACTGCGCTCCCAGAACCAGGCGAAAGCCCGCGCTGCGATCTGCGGCCAGCGTCGGCAGTCCGCCATAGTCTCGCGTATCGCTGCGAGCAAATTCAAATCGTTGTGCAAAACTTCCGCCGCGTATTACCTTGAAAATGCGTCCGGCGGCGCCGGCGGCATTGCGCAGCCGCGATCCAGGATAGGCTTGGTACCAGCTGGAGGTCCACTCGCGGGCATTGCCGCACATTCCGATCACTCCGTAGGGGCTCTCATCATGCATCTCGTAAACCGAAACGGCGCTGCCGCGGCCGCTTTCCAGAGTATTGCAGCGATCGGCGAAGAACTCGTCGCCCGTCGGGTAAAGTTGCGGCCGCCGATTCATCCCCTCGCGACCAAAGCGGCGCGCCAGAACAGCCAGTCCGCCGCGGGCCGCCAGCTCCCATTCCAGTTCGACGGGCAAACGTTTGCCGCTCCAGCGCGCATAGGCCTCGGCATCGGCGTAGCTGGCCACAGTAATCGGATGATCTTGCTGCCCATCGGGAAATCGGCCGCCATTTGCGGCCCAGGCCGGCGGGGCGGGATGACTGCTGGCCTGTAGAAATCGAAGGTACTCGGCGTTAGTTACTTCGTAGCGATCAATATAGAAAGGCTTAACTTTCGTGAGATTGGCCGCAGTGCGCGAATAAAACTGCGGATTGAAATTATCTGCTTCGGCATCGTCGCCCTGCCCGAAGACGATATACTCCTCCGGGATATAGACCATCCATTTTCCATCGATCGGATGACGTATCTCGGCGTGTGGCTGGCGCGGCCGAATCCCGGAGGCCGGCGGCGGCAAATAGCCGGGAGGATGGCGGTAGAGCCCGGCGCTGTGGCCAACAGCAAGCACCCGCAGTTCATTGCCGTCAGCCGCCTCAAAGTAGCCGTGCAAGATGATGTCCCGGCCGCCCGGCAAGCCCTCAACCACAACTCGGGTACAGGAAAATCGTCCGGCGACAAGCCCGCCCTGATTCAAGATCGTAAGTTCGGGATTCTCTCGCAGAAAAAAATCACGCAAGGCGGACTCATTGCGGCGGCGCAGCAGAGCCGGTTCGGGACCGGCCACACGCATCACTCCCATGTTTTTCTGCACGGCGACTACTTCGCCCAGCGCAACAAATTCCCAGCGATCCGTCTGCCCCTGACGCAATGGCCCGCCGGCAGCAGCGGGGATAGCAGGGTCTGGTTGCGACGGACTCTGCGCCTGACTGACCACAAGCGGCAAGACCAGCGCGAACAGAATCGCCGCCCGGGCTAGAAGATAGCGCTGCACCTTACCTGTATCGGCGCGCGCGCTCGTTTGTCGCACTACTCTGCTATACTGCAGCTGGATCAGGGTGCGGCCGTCAGGCGGCCCCGATCAGGACAAGAGGCCACTTGCGGGCCGGGATCTCCGGCCCAAATTTTTGGCCATCGGGCAATGGCCAAACAAATATTTTGTAGTTGACGTCCGTATAGTAGTTCGATATTTAATGTGACAGAAAATTATTACGTGACGCTTGCAAGACCTGAAAATCCGTGGTAAATTAGGCAAAGAGACATAAACACGGGGACAGGGTAAGCCGTCAAATGAGTAGGTGGAGGCGACACCCATGGTAGTGAAGCAAATGGAAAATCCGGTGTTTCACCGGAGAAAGCGAGAGAGTCTTCCGGGGAAAGGCGTGGAGACGCAGCCCGGCAACCGGGAGAAGAGTTTCGAACAGTACTTGATCGAGGCCTTTGAGGGCGAGGTTGTTCAGCGCGGAGACCTCTTCGCCAGCAGCGTTTCGCAATTGACGCGGGACAATTTGATTCGGTTGAGCCAGTAAGTTCTGAGCGTGCAGCGCAACGCCCGACGATTGCCCTGAGGAATCAGGGGCGGATCTATCAATACCAAATAAGATCTGCTTCACTCGCCTCTTGCACCGTCCCGCCACAGCGGACAATCCGGGCTGCGCCGCTCAGAGTTTCTTAAGAAAGAGCATCAGTCCCTCGTACACATCCCGTTGCCTAGCATTGTGCCTGGCCACAAGCTCATCGCGGCTGGCAGCCGCAGGTTCATTGCGCAGCTTCGTTTCACAGCGACTGAGCAACTCAGCCTTATTCCGCGTGAGATAAGTTCGGGTCGCGTAGACATCCAGACCGCCGGCCACTGGAATCCGCAGCACTTCGCGGACCGATGCGGCGCCAACATCGATCAGGCCAAGCAACTTTCCGGCAGCCGCACCGCCCTCGCCCTGCACAATGCGTTGCAGGTCCTCTTTTACTGGAAAAAGTCCGCGGTCCCATGTAAGATCCAGACGCTCTCGCAACAAGTCCAGGCCGCGCTTGCCGGCATCATCCAGCGCTTCGATAACGCCGGATTCCTCGCGTTCTTTTCGATCTACGCGTTCTCGAGCCAGCTTGCGCGTGTCGCTGGCCGCCTTTTGCTGCGCGTCGCGCCTTCTACCGCTGGTAATACGGTCCGCTCGACGAGCGTTTCGCGCATACATTTCTGCTCGCATTCGGCGTGCACTGATTTCGTCGAGTTCGGAGCTGGTAATCCACATAAACAGACGCGACCACCACGGCAGCTGCGCGGTCAGCGCCTCGTTACCAGCGCGCTTTAACTTTTCCAGAAAGACCGGCGCGACATATTCTTTCAGTTCCGCTTCTCCAACGCGGCCAACGCCCAGCAGTTCTTCCAGCGAAAAGAGCAATCCCTTATCGCCAGTTTTCTCAAAAAGTTCGATGGCGGTTTCTATCGCCTTTGCAGTGATTTTTCGATCTTTGTAGATTACGTATATATTTTCCGCTTCATTGAGATCGAAGTCGGCCGGGATATCATTGGGCGGAATAAAAGGATCGGTTACCGCCAGAACGCCCGGAACTCGACCGCGCAACATCAAGCGAACAAATTGCTCATTGGCGCCCAGACGTCGGTGGTCGCGCAGCCGAAAAAGCGTGCCGGCCGCCTGTATTTTCTTCACTATGTCGCGCGCCTCTCGCAGCTCCGCTTCTTTGGCGCTCTGCTTATCGCGTGCGCGCAGCCATGAGCTGAGCTTCAATACTTCGACGAGCAAAGGCGCATCGCGCGCGGCTTCTGATTCCTTTTTACGCTGCTCGAGCGCCGCCCTTGCGGTCGACTCAAAGTATTCCAGCTGGTTGATCTGGCTCGACTTCAGCTGAGCATCGAGCAGCCTCAATTCGTCGCCGCCGATCAGGCCCGCCAGCCAGTCCGGCTTCATCGAAGCTGTCAGCGCAGCCAGGCGATTGCGAATTTCCGGCTCCGGATTGAACAGAATAATGTCCGTGAAGCGGTCAGCGCCAGCCATTCCTGAGTTGCGCAAATCTTCGCAGCCGATGGCCAGAAGGACGCGCTCTCTGACAGCCGTAGTAACCAGCGGTCGATAGAGGCGACGGCCAAGCTCCCCGTTGACGCGACGCAAATTGGCAACATCATAGCCAGTGACCGTCGAGAAACTGCGTTCCTCGATCATCATTTTGCGGAGCATAGCGTCGGCGCGACCCTGTTGCAGAGGAACCTCCGCGGGCTCGCGCGCCGCCGCAAACCAGGAGGCATAGTCAAATCCGAAATCCGGCGACTGAACAAAGGACCTCAATACGTTCAGCCCAATCGTAATGGTGCTGCGATAGCCCACAACTACCTTGTCCAGATGCTTGGGCGTCGGCGCGACAAAGCGCGTAGCGAATCCGATGGTCATCTTTCCCGCCAGCTGCGGCTCCCGTAGAATATGAATGAACGGCGGATCCTGGGCGGCCAGACAGATGCAGTGCTTGAACAACTGCTCCTCGGTTGGCATGGGGATCTTATCGCTGACGCTGCGCTTGTAAGCCGCCAGCTCTCGAGAGACATCCTGTAGCTCAGGATAGTAGACGTTTTCCCGACGAATCGCGCCGGAGAGATATCGCTGGATCGCTTGATAGATCTGACCGAGGGTCTTTACATGCTCGCGAAAGTCATCGCCCAGCGCTCCGCCGTAGCTGCTTTGCGAGCTGAAGACGAGATCTGCGTCCCGCGGATTCAGAGCTAGAAGCTTGCGCGCATCTTGTTCTCCGCCGGCCGCCGAGGATGCCGAATCTGTATTGCCCTGGCTGGAATCCATTTATCGTGAGGCCCTACCGTCGCCGGCGCAGCGTCCGCCGGAATTCAGCCCAGACGCCGAAAGAAGCGCTCGCGCAAATCCTGGTACTGAAACAACGGAACTGCCAGAGCCGCGCGCGCCATCGAAGCCTGCAACAGGAGTACGACGCAATACGCATAAATCCACGGCGTCCATTGAAACTTCAAGACCTTTGCATGAACAAGATCTGGCCGAATGAACCCAGTTGCCAGCAATCCCGCTGCAATCGCTGCAGCGATGTAGTAGAGTCGCGATCGCCAGCGCAGGTCGGCCAGAACGCCCAGCAGGCCAAGCAAGGCCGGGGCCCCAAACCACAAGCGCGAACGACTTCCAATTGCAATTGTTTCCGGAGACATGAGGTCCAGGTCGAATTCCTGCCAGCGAGCAATACAAAGAATCCCTGTCAGCAGCGAAAGACAGGCAAAGGCCACTTGAATCAAAGTGAGTCGCTGCGCTTCAGCGCTGATCCTTGCCGCCCATTTTCCCAGCACGGCGCGCCATCCTCGGCCCGCCACCCGCGCCAATTCCAGCAGTAACGCGAACAGCTGGAGAGGCGCCTGACTCTTGCCCGGGAGGACCGCGCTCGCCGGAATTGTACTGTGCCGCTGCAATGGGTCCCGATCCGGGATGCCGCTTTTCGAACGCTCGGCGAAAACCGCAGCTTCTCTGCGCAGCGGTTCATTCAAGGGCCCCTGGCGGCGGACTGTGGGCGGCGGCGCGGCGGACGCCTTGCGTGGCGTTGCGGCGCGTACTGCACCTCGCGTTCCGCTTGCGGCTTTTTTCCCGCGGTTTGCGCTGCGCTCAGCCACCGCCTTCCTGCCCGCTCAGGAAGATGACTTCCAATTCGACAGCCGCGTTCATTGGCAGCGATGCAACGCCCACGGCGGCGCGAACATGGACTCCGGACTCTCCAAAAATTTGCACTGCCAGATCCGAGGCGCCATTGGCAACCTTGTGCTGGTCGACGAAGCCCGACGCCGAGGCGACAAAGGCGCCCAGACGCAGCACTCCTCTAATTTGATTGAGTTCTACGACGAGGGCCGCCGCTGCCAGAGCATTCAAGAAACACTGGGCCATCGCCGGATGAAGATCTTCCGCCCTCGCGCTTGCTGCGGCAATGCCGCTGGCCAGCAATGCGCCATCTTTCAGCGGCAGCTGACCGCTGACATAAACAAGCCCGTTGTGCAGGCGAGCCGGCGTATACGAAGCAAGCGGACGGGCAGCAGCCGGAAGCTCCAATCCAAGTTCTTGAAGACGCTGCTGGAGCATTGGCTCAGGCTTTTCGCCGCGGCCGCTCAGGCAACCAGAAATAGGAGCAACGACCAGAACTCTGCTGGACGCACGGCATCAAGTGTCCAAGCCTCCGGCGGTGGCGTCTCAAGATCAGGGATTGAGCGCGTATCTGGCGCAATTTTTGACGCCGCAGCGTTTGCAGCGCATGGAGGAGGCGCTTGCGGAGCGCACGCGCTACCTGACGGTCGCCCTCGAAGACATCTACCAATCGCACAATGCCTCCGCCTGCCTGCGCAGCTGTGAAATCCTCGGCGTTCAGGATATCCATATCGTGGAAGAACGCAATCGCTACCATACCAATCCCGACGTCGAAATGGGCGCTTCGCGCTGGCTCAGTTTGCGTCGCTACAACCAGGGAGAAGAACGCATCCTGCAGTGCATCTCCCAACTGCGTCGCGCCGGTTATCGCATTTTGGCGGCCAGTCCGGCGCCCGCCGCTGTCACTCCCTGGAATGTAGAGCTGGATCAACCGCTGGCTATTGTATTTGGGGCCGAGGAACAGGGACTCAGCGCTCTGGCCTGCGAGCGCGCCGACGGCTTTCTGCATTTGCCGATGTACGGATTTACGCAAAGCTTCAATATTTCTGTAACTCTGGCAATTACCATCAGCACAATCATGGAACGATTGCGGCGCAGCGACCATCCCTGGCGTCTATCGCAACGGGAGATGGATGCCTTGCGTTTGCAGTGGATGCGACGGAATTTGCGCAGCGCTGATCAGCTGGAGAGGCGCTACCTCAGCCAGCGATCAAGGTCGTCCAAAAATGGAGCGTGAGCCAGCGTAACGTTGTTTCCAGTAGCCGCTGCGCATATCAGCGTAGTCGACCTTTTTTCCGCTGGAGGGAGCGTGGATGAAGCGATAGCCGCCCACATAGATGCCCACATGGGAAATACGCTGACCTTCGATTCTGAAAAAAACAAGATCGCCAATAGCCGGAACTCGAACCGGATGCATTGCGCCGTACTGGTCGCCAGCGGTACGAGGCAAACGATATCCAGCCCGCGAATAGACAAAACTTGTAAAGCCGCTGCAGTCGAAACCGCTGGGGCTTTCGCCGCCGGCGCGGTAGGGCGCTCCCAGATAGTCTTCAGCCACAGTTACGATGCCAGCGCCATCGTAACGCGTCAGACGACGCTCGGCGGCCCCCTTGACGGCTGTGGCAAGCGGCAGGACCAGCAGCAGTGCGACGCCTGTCGCCGCGCGCAAGTTTCTTTGAAAGGGAAGCGCCATAGGGGAACTATCGGCGCAGCCGACCCGGCTGGTCCAGAGCCATTCGCCGGGAAAACGTTGCCTGCTACTCCGGCGGGAAGCCTTCCGCTTTCCGATTGAGCCTGCCCGGGTTTACGCGCGCCGAGAAGCAAAGCGACTGCGCGCCATATCGACGATCGCTTCGATTATTTGTTCCTGACTGAGCGTAGCACAATTGAATTGCACATCAAAAATGTCGTCGGTGAGACGTTCGCCGGCAAAATAATCGCGGATGTAGATGCGCTCACGATCGACAGCGGCGATCTTCTGAAGCGCTTCCTCGTCTGACTTGAGATTGTCCAGTTCTTTGGCGCGTTCCTTTCTGTAGGAGAGCGGGGCATACAGGCGGACGTGCAGCGATTGTGGAATATCGCGGGCGATGGCCACGCCGCCTCGCCCCAGAATCACTGCGTGGCCGCCATAGGCTACAGTTCGGATTACATTGGCGATGGCCCGTTTGACGCGAGCGTCAGCTGGATCTTGCTGTGAAGCGAAAGAGCTGATAAACTCCCGAAAAAAACCGGGCGGCGCGCTGCGTCCCACCTCTTCAACCAGCCTGGCGTCGACTTGCAGGTCCGCCGCCGCTTTGTTGATGATCTGCTTATCGATCACCTGCCACTTATCGTGCTGCGAGCTGCGCGCGCTGAGCGTATCGGCAACGGCGTGGGAAATCGGCACGGCGGGGCAGCCGTACTCGCGGGCGATTGTTATCACCGGACCGGGGCTGGCCCCAACCGACTCCTTGCGCATCTTTTCTTCTACGTATGATAAAATGAAGCTCTTGGGCATCGCTTTACTCCAGTGGAAAATGACAGGCAGCCAGACCGCCGTCCACGGCCTGTAACTCGGGTCGCTCTCTAGAGCAAAGCTCTTTACGCCCAGGACAGCGAGTATGGAAGGCGCAGCCAGCAGGCGGGTTCATTGCCGAAGGCGGCTCGCCGGTCAGAATGGACGGACGTTTTCCACGCTGCAAAGTCGGAATTGAATCCAGCAGCGATCGGGTATAGGGATGCCGCGGGCGTGAAAACAGCTCACCGGACGTCGCCGACTCCGCAATTCTCCCAAGATACATTACGTGAACGCGATTGCTGATGCTTCGCACCAGCGAAAGATCATGGGAAATGAAAAGTAGCGCCAGTCCCATTTCCTCTCTGAGACGCAGCAGCAGATTGACGATTTGCGCCTGCACACTTACATCCAGGGCCGCTACAATCTCATCGCAGACAATCAAGCGCGGCTCAACGGCTAACGCCCTTGCAATAGCCAGGCGCTGTCGTTGTCCTCCGGAAAAAGCGTGCGCATAGCGATTCAGGTAGTCCCGGTCCAGGCCCACCCGTTGAAGCAACTCCGCCGCCCGATCACGCAAGTCGGTGGCCTTCGCCAGTTTGTGAATCTGTAGCGGTTCGCTGAGCATCTCCTGAACGGTGTGTCGCGGATTGAGCGAACCGTATGGATCCTGAAAGACAATTTGAAAATCGCGGCGAAAGGGCCGCCAGCTGGAAGGCTTACGGACCTCGATTGGCTTGCCATTCAGGCTGAGTCGTCCACTTGCCACTGGCGTCAGTCCAAGCAAGGCCAGACCCAGGGTGCTCTTGCCGCAGCCGGATTCCCCGACTACCGACACAATTTCGCCAGGCGATATCTGCAGGCTGACGCCGTCAACCGCCCGCACCTGTCCCACTACGCGACGTAGAATCCCGCCGTGTACAGGATAATAAACGCGAATGTCCTCCGCAGCCAGAAGGGACGTTGATGCGGTCGCCGCCGACATAGCCGCAGTCATCGGCGAAACTCCGCGTCCGGTTGTACGAAAAAGCAGGCAACATGATGCGTCGCCGAGTCGGGCAGAGCGCGCAGCGCCGGTCGCGCCTGACAGGCGTCAAAAGCCTGAGCGCAGCGTGGTTGAAAACGACAACCGCCGGGGTACTGTTCGGGACGGGGGACCTGTCCCTCAATGGCACGTAGAGCGCCGCTCCCGGCGCTTTCCGGCAGCGCCCCGATCAGTCCCTGGCTGTAGGGATGCAGCGGCATCGCCAGAAATGCATCCACCGGCGCCTGCTCCACTACGCGCCCGGCATACATCACGGCCACCCGGTCAGCATACTGCGCGATCAGGCCCAGATTGTGCGTAATAAGCAGTACTGACATTTTATTTTCACGTTGCAATTCCTTTAGCAGCTCCATGATCTGAGCTTGCACAGTAACGTCCAGCGCTGTGGTCGGCTCATCGGCGATCAATAGGCGCGGGCGCAGCAAGAGCGCCATTGCAATCATTACCCGCTGCAGCATGCCGCCCGAAAGCTGGTGTGGATAGGCCCCAAGCACGCGCGCCGGATCAGCGAAGCCGACGCGGGCCAGCAGCTCGGCAATGCGCTGCTGCGGATCGCCCTCAAAGGGATGGAACTCGAAAACCTCTTCCAGCTGCCGACGGATTGTGTACAGCGGATTCATCGCCGCCGCCGGCTCCTGAAAGATCATTGCAATTCCAGCCCCGCGCAGCGCGCGCAGTTCTTCGGCTGGCAGAGTCAGTACATCGCGTCCCTCAAAGCTTATGGTCCCGCCAAGCACTCGACCGCCAGGATTGGGCAACAGACGCAGGATCGAAAGTGCGGTGACTGTCTTGCCGCAGCCGGACTCTCCCACCAGACCAAATATCTCGCCGCCAGTAATTTCAAGGCATACGCGGTCGGTGATTTCGACGGGGCCAGAGGGCGAGTCGAAGCCAATTGATAGATCCTGGATTTGCAACAATGGATGCTGACTCATGATATTTCCGCGGCCCAATTACTCCACTCGCTGCCGGGCCCGCGGATCCAGGGCCTCGCGAACGCCTTCGCCTATGAAAGTTGCCAGCATCAGCGTAGCAAACAGGGCCAGCGATGTTACCAGGGTGATGCGCGGATACTCGCGGATCACATCGACGCCCTGCTGCAATAGCTCGCCCCAGGAGGGCGTCGATGGCGGCAGTCCAAGACCCAGAAAGTCCAGCGCCGTCAATGACGTAATTCCGCCAATCAACTGGAAGGGCAAGAGTGTAATGACCGGCGTCAGCGAATTGGGCAGAATGTGCCGAAACAAAATCCGCCAGTGCGACGCGCCCAGCGCCCTGGCCACATTGACGTAAACCTGCGATCGCTGACGGAATACCTCGCCGCGCATGTACAGCGAAAGACCAATCCAGGAAAACAGCGACATTACAAAGATCAGGATAGCAAAGCTTCGTCCATAGACGGAAGCAATGAGGATTACTACATAGAGGAAGGGAAGCGCCGACCAGATTTCAATAAAACGCTGCATAACAATATCAAAAGCGCCGCCCAGATAGCCCTGCAGTGCCCCCAGGCTCAAGCCAAGCGCCAGGCTCAGTACGACCAGACTCAAGGAAAAGAGCATACAGATCCGAAATCCATAGATCAGTCGGGCCAGCAGGTCGCGACCCAGGCGGTCCGTACCCAGCCAGTGTTCAGCGCTGATCGGGTAAGGCGGCGCCCCGCTGATCATCAGATAAGGGCGATTGGGGTCATGGGGGATTGGAGCGCTGATCATCCAGGCGCGCGCCCGAAAGGCGGCGTCGCCGCGCAAGGCATTGTAGTCAGCCTCCTCGCTGAAGGGCTGACCGAACGCGCTGCCCGGATAGTAGCGCAGCACGGGAAAATAAGCGCGGTCGTTTACGTACAAAAAGAGCGGCTTCTCGTTGGCCAGCACTTCGCTGAACAACGACAGGCCGAAGGCAATACTGAGAGCCAGCAAGGACCAATAGGCGCGGCCCATCGACCGAAACCGTCGCCAACGCTCTCTGGCAGCCGCACTGAACATCAATCCAACCTGATCCGCGGATCGACGACGACGTACATCATATCGGAAAAGAGGCGCCCCAGCATAGCCAGCAAACTGATCAACAGAATCAGTCCCATGGCAACCGGGTAGTCGCGATCCATGATCGATTCGTACATGAGTTTGCCCATGCCATCAATGTTAAATACCTTTTCGATCAAGAGTGCGCCGGCGAAAATAAGCGTAAAGACTTCGCTCAATCGCGTCACAATTGGAATCAGGGCATTTTTGAGCGCGTGGCGCCATACAGCGCGATCAAACTCCGAACCTTTGACAATTGCCGTACGCAGATAGTCGCGCGACATTTCGTCGAGCAGGCTGTTCTTCATCAGCAGCGTCAGGAAGGCAAACTCCGAGGCCATATAGCAGACCAGCGGCAGAAACATGTGGTGCAAGAAGTCCAGAACGCGGCCTGGAAAAGAGAGTAGCTCCCAGTTATCGGAAACAATGCCGCCAATGGGAAAAAGGTCGAGAAAATTTCCGCCAGCGAAGAAGACAATCAGGAGCAAGCCCAGAACAAAGCCAGGCACCACATAGCCGGCAAAGATAATTGCCGTCGTGCTGACGTCAAAAGCGCTGTGGTGCAGCAACGCCTTCTTTAATCCCAGAGGAATACATACGGCGTAGGCAAAGAGGAAGGAAGTCAGACCAAAGAACAACGAAACCGGAAAGCGCGCCCGAATTACATCCCATACCGGCTCGTGGTAGGTATAGGAACGACCGAGGTCCAAGGTCAGTGCGCCGCCCAGCCAGCGCAGGTAGCGCTCATGAAAAGGACGATCGAATCCATAGTAGGCGCGGATATTGTTGACTTCCTGTGGCGTGATAGCTCGCGATACGTCCACGCCCTGCAGACCAAGACTGGCTCGCGTTCGGGCAATGTACTGTTCCACCGGTCCGCCGGGCAGAATATGCGTGATGCCAAATACGATCAGTGTGATCCCCAGAATGGTGGGGATCATCAGCAGCAGCCTCCGAATTAGATAAGCTCTCACAACAAGCTTCCGCCTGGAATCTCAGGGCCCGTTGTAGTGAATTTCAGACGGCAGCGACGGCAGCGCCTGGTTGCTCTGCTGCGCTCGATCCAGGGCCGCAGCGCGATCTCGATCGAACCACCAGTATACAATCGCTGCGTTCTCGCGCGCGTACTTGCCAAAGGGATTGGCCGGCATCCCAAAGCGATTCCAGTAGAGCACGCGATCCCGATCGGACTGCCACAGCAGAATGTAAGGCTGCAATTCCAGAAGCCTTTGATCCAGACGCTTCAAGATTTCATTGCGCCGTCCAAGATTTTCTTCGCCGCGCAGGTCTTCGAGAAACCGATCCACCTGCGCATCCTCGACGCCAGGCAGGTTGTAAGAGGCCTCCTGGTGCGCAAAAGTAGAAAGAAACAATGGTTCCGGATCTTTTAAACGCCCGCTGCCGGTGTTGATCCAGTAGAGATCAAATTGAAATGCATCGGTACGCTTTGTTACTTCGGCCTTGGAGAGCTGTTCAATGGAGGCCTGAATGCCGGCGCGTTTGAGATCTTCTACAAAGACGTTGAGGTGACGTTGATCGGCGGAGTCGGTCAAGAAACTGACCGACAGGGCCTGGCCCTCGCGCGTACGGATGCCGCCCGGTCCCACGCGCCAGCCTGCCTCATCCAGCAATCGGCGGGCCAGTTCCGGATCGTAAGTCGCGGACGGCGCAGCGGGATTCACGTTGCCGGGATAGAGATCCGGAAAGTAGGAATTCAACAGGACATACTGATCGAACATCAGCTTTTCATTGAGCTGCGCACGATTGAGCAGCAGCGTCAGGGCGCGTCGAACGCGGACGTCCTGGAACTTCTCGCGGCGCATATTGATGGCAATGCCCTGGAAGCCAAGCGGCATGCGATTGTAAACAGTCTGCCGGACGACCCAGTTATTTCGAATCTGGTCGAAATCGGTCTGCTGTACCCAGATCGACGCAGTGTAGACAGCGTAGAGATCGTAGTCGCCCTTTTTGAATGCCTCGAGGGCCGCATTGCGGTCTTCCATAAAGCGATAACGGATATAGTCAAAATTGAACTTGTTCTGATTGTAGCGCCGATTGCGCGCCCACCAGTCGGCGCGGCGCTCCAGCAGCGCATAGCGATTGCGACGCACTTCGCGCAAGCGGTAGGGTCCATTGACAACGGGAAATTCGAAATTGATGCTGTTAAAATCCTGACCCTCCCAGACATGCTTGGGGAAAGCGACAAAGGACGCAGCGTCCCAGAAGGCTTTCCAGTAGCGTTCCCTGGCGCGAATGCGCACGCTACGCTCCGAAAGAATCTCCGGCCTTTCGAAGCGATCTACAATCGAGCGCGCAACCACCGTTAGATTCTTCGGATTCATGATCGTGTCGTAGTAGAACTGGACGTCCTCGGCGGTGACGGGCTTGCCATCGCTCCAAACTGCAGCCGGATCGATTTCAAAAATGAAACTGCGGCCATCTGCTTCCGCACGCCATGAACTGGCCAGATCTGGAACTGGTCGATCCTCGACGCTGTGCATATCCGCCAGCTGATGAAACAGTAAGGCGTTGATCTCGGCGGATGTGGACCAGTTGTCCAACCAGCTATTCAATGATTTTGGAAAGGGGCCGCCCCAGGTGCGATATTCGCCGCCCTTTTGCGCACCGGCTGCTGCGACTGGATCAAACTGACCGCCGCCCTGCAGCGGCAGCGGCTGATCGACTATCGCCGGCAGCTGAGCGCCGCCATTGTCCCCGCAGCCGGACAGGATCGCCAGCGCAGCGAATATGCCAGTTATCATCGAAGCGGGAAGTTTCATCATGAGCGGGAACAATCCTGGAAAGGGGTGACGCAGACGACGGACTCTGCAATAGACGACCCATCGGCGGCCTGGCATTGCAGCGCAAGGAGATTTGCACTGGCTGTCGGTATCGGAGGGGAAGTGTACGGGAGCGGCCAAACCAGCAAAAGCGTGCGGATTTCCGGTCGGCTCTCTGGCTTTGCCATTCTGCTATTGCCATGTCTTGCGTTGTTCTTTGCCGCGTGTAACAATCATCCCTTTGGCAATTTTGCACCGGGCAAGAGCCTTTATACAAGCATGGAAGAGAATCCGGCAACCCTTGATCCGGCGCGGGTGACGGATATCGATTCATTCTACATTGCTTCGCAAATCTATGACACGCCCTATGAGTTTCACTACCTGAAACGCCCGTTGCAGATGATCCCCTCCATGGCCACAGCGCTCCCTGAGCGCCAACGCCTCCTGCGCAATGGACGACAGTACTGGACGCTTGCCTTTGAATTGAAGCCAGGCCTTCGCTTTCAGGATGATCCCTGTTTTGCGGGAGGCGTCGGCCGCTCGGTACAAATCGACGATCTGATTTTCGCAATCAAGCGCGCCGCCGACGATCGACTGGCCCCTTTTGGCAAGGCGCTGCTTCAGAGTCGCTTGCTTGGCTTTGATCAGTTCAGCGCCGAGCTCAATCGTGCTGCTGAAAGCGGAGATCCGGCGGCAATAATTCGGGCCTACGCCGCGCCGATCTCCGGAATTGAACGCTTTGGTCAGCGCGGCATACGCCTGCTCTTTTCTGACTCTCCGGCCGAAGCCATTTACTTCTTTGCCAACGTAAGCGGAGCGCCGGTCGCGGAGGAATGTGTACTCTATTATGACGGCCAGCGTCGACCTCCCTTTGCACGGCATCCCGTCGGCGCCGGGCCCTTTCAACTCGCCGAATGGCGCGATCAGCAATATATCTTGCTGCGTCGCAATGAAAACTATCGGCAGGACGACTTATATCCCGCCAGCGGCGAGCCGCAGGATGCCCAAGCGGGACTGCTGCAACACGCCGGACAGCGCCTGCCAATTCTGGACAGCGTCCACATCGCAATTATCAAACGCGGTCCGCCCAAATGGATACTCTTTGGCCAGGGCTATCTTGATCTCTACCGCAATAAGCTTGACTTACAAGAGCGATTGTTGATGACTCCCCAGCTGCTGGAACAGTACCGTACGCGCGGCGTCCAACGCTTTGATCAGGTTGAGTTTGCCACTTTTGGCTGGCAGTACAACCTCCAGCATCCTCTCTTTCAAAATAACGTAGCCCTGCGACGGGCGCTATCCTTGTTGATTGATCGCAACGATTTGATTCGTCGCTTCTACTATCAGCGCGCGCAGCCCGCGGCCAGCATCCTGCCGCCGGGTATGGAAGGCTACCGCGCCGATCATCAGAATCCCTGGGCGCAGCGTAATCTTGAGGAGGCGCAAAGACTGCTGCGCCAGGCAGGCTATCCAGACGGAAGGGATCCAGGCTCTGGAAGTGCGCTGGAGATACCCTACTTCGATCGGGCGGCGCAAGGCCGCGCACCTGTCTACGCTTACTATGCCGCCCGCTTTGCCGAAGCGGGCGTTCGATTGCGCATTGAACAGCTCGATTTTCCATCGCTGATACAGAAATGGAACCAGCGCGACTTTGTAATGATGCACTGGGCGTGGGGCGCAGACTATCCCGATCCGCAAAATTTCCTGCAGCTGTTCTATTCGCCAAACCGCAGCAACACCTACAATTCTACGCAGTACGCCAATCCCGCCTACGATCGCAAATATGAACTGGTTCGCGCACTTCCGCCTGGACCTGAGCGCGAGCGACATATCGAAGCAATGCTGACCATGCTTGAAAACGACATGCCCGTGGCGGTACTGATCCATCGCGCCAGTCACCAGTATGTGCAGCCCTGGACGGCGCCGGTCAAGCCAAGCCCTCTGGAGTTTCGCGAAATGAAATACTGGGATCTCGATGCGGCGCGCCGTGCGGCCCTGACCGACGAATGGAATCGTCCCGGGTACAGCGCCTGGCTCAGCCTATCTGCAATCGCCGGCGCGTTGTTGCTGCTCTTATGGTATTCGCTGCATAGTTTTCGCCGCCACGCAGGAAAATGATGAAGGCCTATCTATTTCGACGCGCTCTGCAATTCATTCCCGTTTGGCTGGGCGTCATACTATTGACCTTTCTATTGTTTCATGTAAACGACCCTCTGTCCATTGCTGCTGTCCAGATGCCGCAAGCGCCCCAGGAACGACTGCAACAATGGGTTCGCAATCATAACTATCATTTGCCGATTTTCTTGAACCTGCCGGCTGACGCGGATTCGCTGCGGCCCGATGGACGGAAACACCCGGAATTCGCTGGCATGGGATTGTTCCACTCGCAATTGGGGCTGCACCTGAAAGCTCTGCTGCGCCTTGACTTCGGGATTGATCGCAGCGGCGCTCCGGTACTGGCATCGCTGGGCCAGCGATTGAGCGCCACGCTCTCCATCATGGGACCGGCCCTGGCTATCTCCATTGTAATCAGCCTGCTGCTGGCCCTGTTGCAGGCATACCTGTACGCAACGCCCTTCGATCGAATTGTATCGCTGGCAAGTATCGTAATGCTCAGTATTGCACTGCCGCTGTTTATTCTGGCCACAACCTACCTCTTTGCGTCGACGATGAAACTGGCGCCGGTCTACAATCACATCGCAGCGCCAATTCTGACCGCCGTCCTGGCGACGCTGGGCGCAAATTTGCGCTTCTATCGTACAGCCTTCCTGGAGCAGACTCGTGCCGTATTCTTGCGAGCGGCGCGAGCGCGCGGCATTTCCGAATCCCGACTGCTCTTTGTTCACGTGTTACGGGCCGCCGCGCCGCCGATCATAACCCAAATCTCGCTCATGCTTCCGTTTCTGGTCGCCGGCTCCCTGCTCATTGAACAATTCTTTGGCATCGCCGGCGTTGGCGATATGATGTATTCGGCCCTGGCCGGCCAGGACCTGCCGGTTATCCAGGCGCTGGTCTACCTCGGCGGCGCCGCCGGCGCTCTGGCCGCGCTGGCAGCAGACATTGCCTATGCCGTCGCGGACCCTCGCATTCGGCCTGGACAGGATCAGCAGTCATGAACGAGGCTGATCTGATGCGCTGGCTTGGCAACGCCGCGTGGATAGCTGGCGCCGCGACCCTGCTTGCGCTGATTTGTTTCGCAGTGCGCAATCCAGACGGTATTCTGCGACGCATATTGCAACAACGCGGCGCGGGGCTTGCCGTCGCATTGCTCAGCTTCTATTCGCTTACAGCCTGGATCGACCAGATTCGGTTTACTGATAGTTCACAAGTATTTGATTTCAGTTTGTTGGACCTGGCGTTTCGGTCGATGCCGCCGGAGGCCGGCTACAGCGCACCGCTGCAAACCGAATTGGCCGGCGCCAGTGCAGATCTGAGCGAGGATCGCCTCCTGCATTCGCGGCATCTGCTGGGAACGGACAGCAATGGCGTGGATACGCTCTATCTGACCCTGAAGGGCGCCGGGCTTGCGTGGAAGCTGATTCTTGGCTCTCTGGCTATCAGCGCGCCCCTGGGCCTCGCTCTCGGATTGATCTCCGGTTATCGCGGCGGTTGGATCGATGATCTCATTCAATGGCTGTACAATGTTGTGGCCAGCGTTCCGTGGCTGCTGTTGACCCTGGCTTTCCTGGTCGTTTTTGGCCGCTCCTTGTTCTGGCTGTGCGTCGCCTTTGGACTGAGCGGATGGGTGGAACTTGCGCGCATTACACGCGGCGAGACTCTGCGCTTGCGCGAACTGGCCTTTGTAAGGGCGGCGCACGCCGCCGGGGCTTCGCATGGACGTATTCTTTTCAGGCACATACTGCCTAACCTGGCGCCCACTCTGACGATCCAGTTGGCGCTGCAGGCTTCCGCTCTTACCCTTGCTGAAAGTGCGCTGACTTTTATCGGTATTGGCGCCCAGCCAGGCGCCTCCTCCTGGGGACTGATGCTCAGCGACGCTCAGATCGAACTCAGTCGCTCGCCGCCAATCTGGTGGGTTTTTGCCAGCGCATCGCTGCTGGGCATTTTGCCGGCGGCTCTTGCCTGGAACCTGCTGGGCGAGGCGCTGCGCAGCGCTCTCGACCCGGAACGCGCGCCCACGCTGCGGGACTGAAAAGGGCTTGCGAGCATGTTGCTGGCGACGACACTGCCAGCTCTTATCCAATTGTAGTAAGCGCAGCAATTCATGACCGCTGAGAGCAAAGCTGGCAAATACAAAGCGTTTGAGGGACAGGGCCACGAGGACAACGGCAAGCCACCTTCCCTGCTATCTGACATTCGGTTGATCTTTTCAACCATTCTTACCGACCCCGGCAGCTCGCTGGCCTACGGCGCCGATTCCGTGATCGCCGTTACTGTCGTCTTGATGGTACATGACTATCGACTCGGCGCCGTTGCAACTTTGCTGGCGGCCGGCGTCATCCTGAGCGTTTATCTGCTGGCAGTTCTGGTTTACAACCGAATGACGCGACAGCACGTCCATCCGATCCTTGGCGGCGGCGCCTTTGTTTCGGCAACATTGACGGCGCACAAAATTCGACATCATCCGCGGCTCAAGAAGGCGCTGCACTTGCTGGGTATGGGCGGCACGGCCAGCTTGCTTTCCGATTTTCCAGCGACGCAGGCGCTCAGTGTGATTGCTGGAGTCGAAGCCCTCTATTTTATTCCGGTGGAGTCGCGGCTGCGTTGGGCGCTTGGCTTTGTCATTTTTCTGTCGGTCATTCAACGCTACGGACTGGCGAATCTGGCCCGTTACATGATCTGGCCAGTGCTGGCTTTCTACGGCCTCAATCTTATTATTCAGGTGACCGGTCTGGTCTTGATTTTTACCAATGGCTGGCAGCCGCCCGAGCTGCTCAATGTTCACAGCGAAAACGCCAGCTTCTGGCCGCTGGCTCTATCGGCGATTGCTAACGGCGCCACGCTCGTTACCGGGGTTGAAGTTGGCTACTCCTCCGTGAACTTCCCCTTTCACAAAGGTCGAGCCATCCGCGTTGCAATGTGGATTCTCTATTTGATCGTTCTGTTCACATATGGAATGCAGATGATCAATTTTCTCGGTCTGGGAACAACCTATGACGCCTTGCATCATCGCCCAGTCCCAATCGAGATTGCCCGCACTGTCGGTGGGATCATTTTTCCAGAACGCATCGAATTGATGGGCTACATATTTTCCGGGATGGATTTGCTGGCCACGCCCTTTGGATTCATTACCACTTTGATGTTGCTACTGGCGGCGCAGACCGCCCAGTCCGATTTCCCCCTGGAAATACTGCGAGCATCGCGTTCGCGATTTTTTCCGCGCGGCGTCGGCGATACGGCGTGGCGCAGAACGCGTCCGGCGCCCGTCATTGGCGGGCATGAAGGCGTCTACAATCCGCGTGCAACCATGTTGCTGGGCGCACTAAGCCTGGTGATCATATACTTTTTTCCATCCAGCCATAAGATTGAGAGCATGTATGGACTGGCGGTTATCACCGCAGTATCGATCGATATGCTTGCCTATATGATTCGGCAGATCCGCGCGCGCCGCGTCTGGTTCTTGACCATTCCGGGCTTCATCGCCATGGTGTTGATGCTGATTAACATTCTATATAACAAGTTCTTGGTCGGCGCCTGGTTCGTCGTGCTGCTGATGGCGCTGTATATGATCGTCTTTCTGGCCTCTGAAGCAATTTACGATCTCTGGCAGGAGAAACTCAATCTGGCGCCGCTGGAGCTAGCCCTCTGGTATCCGGCCTTCCAGGGCAAGGAAGTTGATCGTAAAAATATGGTGTTGGTCTCTAACTTTCATCCAGGCGTAATCCATTTTCTTAAGAACTATTCGCGCAGTTCTCACATGCCGTTGGTAGTTCACTTTCAGACCGACCTGGATGAGGCTGTTCCGCAGGATGCCCCGCCCTGGTTTCAGAATGTGCGCGTCAATCCTGGAGTCGATACGATTTCGGCAATTACTCGCTTTGTTCGTCGAACGAAGCCGGAGCGAGTTCATTTGATACCATTGATGGTTACGGGAATTGATCCGGTTCGCTATCTGTATTTCGGCAATAGTATCGAGCGGCTCAAGAATGCGCTCTCCTATCATGTGGATTTGCAAGTAGAGTACAATCGCGAACGCGTAAAGATCAGCGGCCGGGAGATTATTCTGCACATTTTTCCCAGCCTGAGCCGCTTTTTCCCGGCGGCAGATTAAGACGATCTTAAGCTCTTTTGGCTGTCCAACATCCGCATCGATCTTGTCGCAGCGAGATCGCCCTCGATTGTGAAACTGGCTCATGGCCAGCACAATGGACAAGCATTCCCCTCGCGATGGCAACAGTCTCACACCGCCGTCGCTGGCATCTGACATTCGATTGATTTTCGCCACCATCCTGACCGATCCCGGCAGTTCGCTGGCCTATGGCGCAGATTCTGTTCTGGCCATAACTGTGACTCTGATGGTTGCGTCGCCCAGGGCCGGTATCGCCGCGACAGCTGTCGCCGCCGGCGTCATTCTAGCAGTCTATCTGCTGGCCGTGCTGACCTTCAATCAGATGACGCGCAAACACGTTCATCCCGTGCTGGGCGGCGGGGCATTTGTTTCGGCAACAATCACGGCCCATAAGGTTCGCCGTCATCCGCGACTCAAGAAAATTCTCCATCTATTGGGCCTGGGCGGCACAGCGAGTCTGCTGGCGGATTTTCCCGCCACCCAGGCGATCAGCGTCATTGCTGGAGTGGAAGCGCTCTATTTCATTCCGCGCGAGCAAAGATTGCAATGGGCGCTTGGCTTCGTGCTGCTGCTGTCATTCGTACAGAGATACGGGCTGAGCAATCTGGCGCGCTACATGATCTGGCCCGTGGTCCTATTCTATGCCAGCAACCTTTTGATACAAGTCTGCGGTCTGGGAATCATTTTGAGCGATGGCTGGAAGGATGTAGAAATTCGAAATGTTGAGGCTACAAGCGCTGGATTTTGGCCAGCGCTGCTGGGCGCCATTGCCAATGGCGCAACGCTGGTCACCGGCGTAGAAGTTGGATATTCATCGGTCAATTTCCCGTACCACAAGGGCAAAGCGATCCGCATCTCGATGTGGATGCTCTATGCACTTGTTCTGGTTACATATAGTTTACAGATTGTAAACTTTCTTGGATTAGGGGCCGTCTACGATTTGGCTGACTATCGCCCGGCGCCTATTGAAATCGCCCGCGCCGTAGGCGCGAGGCTGGCGCCCGAAGCGATTCCGCTGTTTGGCGAGGTCCTCAGCGGCGCAGACCTGATAGCAACGCCCTTCGGCATGATTACGACCATCATGCTCTTGCTGGCGGCCCAGACGGCGCAGTCCGATTTTCCTCTGGAAATCCTGCGCGCCGCTCGTTCGCGCTTTTTCCCGCGGGCCATTGGCGATACTGCCTGGCGGAAAACCCGCCCCGCGCCGGTTATTGGAGGACATGAGGGCGTCCACAATCCGCAGGCCACTCTGATGCTTGGAGCGCTGAGCCTGGCAATTCTCTACATTTTTCCGGGCAGCCATGAAATTGAAGGTATGTACGGTCTGGCTGTGGTTAGCGCCGTGGCGATCGATGTTTTTGCATTTCTAGTGCGACAGTTTCGGGCGCGAAAATATTCTCCCCTGACCATCGCCTCGTTTGTGGCGATGAGCGCCATGATGATTAACATACTCTACAACAAATTCTTTCACGGGGCCTGGTTTGTCGTTCTGCTGATGAGCGCGTATTTTTTGATCTTCCTCATTTCGGAAGCCATCTATCGACTCTGGCAGGAAAAGCTGGATCTAACCCCCTTGCAACTTGCGTTGTGGTATCCGGCGTTTCAGAACAAGCCCATCGACCGAGGCAATGTCTTGCTGGTGTCTAACATTCATCCAGGGGTCATCCATTTTCTAAAGACTTATGCGCGCGGCGGCAGCATGCCTCTCGTTGTACATTTCAACACGGACCCGGAGGAGGAACCTATTGCTGACGCGCCCGCCTGGTTCCAGAGCATCCGGGCGCCTGCTGGCATGGACACCATTACTGCTATCACCCGATATGTTCGACGCACGCGGCCCACGCGCGTTCATCTGATCCCCCTGCTTGTGGAAGGCGTCGACCCGGTGCGCAATCTGTACTTCGGAAATAGTATCGAACGCTTAAAGAACGCCATATCAGTCTATGCCGATCTTCAAGTAGAGTACAATCGCGAGCGTGTCTCAATCAGCGGACGAGAAATACTGATTCAGATACTCCCCTTTGCTCGCCGCTGGTTTGTCGCCGAAAGTCGATAGCCCTTGCCAGGCAGCGTTTCCAATGCCACGCCGCAGCCCTCTGGCGGGCCCATTTTCTTGCGCAATTGATTGATATGTACACGTAAAGCATTTAGTTCGTTGTATCCTCCTTCCCAGATCGATTCAAGAATTCGCTCGCGAGTAATCGCCTGTCCCGCATGCTCCAGAAAGAGCAAAAGCAGTGCGCACTCGGTCGGCGTAAGGTGCACTGCACTCTGACCGACATGCAGGGTGCGCGTCATCGAATCAAGGCCTAAAGCGCCCAATCGCAAGACGTCGCGAGGCGTAGCCGCACGTCCGTGACGCAGCGCTACGCGAATGCGAGCCAGCAATTCTCCTATACTGAAAGGTTTGGTCAAATAGTCATCGGCGCCCGCATCCAGCAAACGGATCTTATCCGCTTCCCCGGCCGAGGCCGAGATCACTATGACCGGTATTTGGCCGCGCAATCGAAGCTGCTCGAGGGCCAGCGCTCCCGAAAAGTCAGGAAGCTCAAGATCCAGCAAGATGAGATCCGGCGGCGTCGCAAGCGCTCCCTGCAGCGCCTCATTGGCCGTGGCCGCCTCGACAACAGCAAAGCCATGACCCTCCAGGCTGAGCCGCAGCATGCGGCGAATGGAGCGGTCATCATCGGCCACGAGAATCCGCGCTTGCTCAGAGGTTGACACTCGGGGCTCCGCGAGGGATTTCCAGATCAAAGCTCAGGCCGCCCAGACTATTTCGCTGAACGCTGAGCGCGCCATGATGCAACTCCACAATACCCTTGCTAAGCGCAAGACCCAGACCGGTTCCGCCCGCGGTCGACCCCGAGGAGCGATAGAACTTCTCAAAAAGTCGCGAGAGGTCTTGCTCCTCGGGAGCTGGCCCACAGTCTGAAATTCGAAAACGCACTGACTCGGCGGCGCCGCGCACAATCTGGATCACAATGGGCCCGGCGGAATACTTGATTGCGTTGTCGATAATCAGGCTGAGGGCCTGCACGACCAATGCGGCATCCGCGCACAGTGATACCGGCGCCGGCAGCGGCTCGAGACGCAGACGCGCTGCGGCATCAGCCCTCATAATCGACTGACAGGCTTCGTGAACCAGCTCTCCGGCATCGACCCAATCGCGCCGCAGCTCCATATGCCCGCTTTCCAGCCGACTCATATCCAGCAGCTGTGCGACAAGGCCCTGAAGTCTGCTGGCGCCATCGGCAATACTCTCCACCAATCCCCGACGCAACGTCGACTGCTCCGCCAGTGATTCATCGCTCAGAGCGCTTGCCGCGCCTACGATGGTTGTCAACGGCGTACGCAATTCATGGGAAAGCGAATTCATGATCACCTGAAAGAGACGCTCCGATTCTTCCATCAGCTGCAACCGTCGCTGCATGTCGCCGGCTCGAGCGCGCGTCAGGGCGAGGGCGGTCTGCTCCGCCATGCTGCGCAGCAAATTGGATCGAATCAATTCGGGCCGTTCGGTAATTTGCAACGAGACTACGCCAACCGGTCCCTCAGGAGTCAGAAGCGGCCAGCAAGCATAGAGCGCATCGCTCAAGGTGTTGCTGAAGCGGCCTGCAACTCGACCGTTTCGTAAACACCACTGCTGAACAGCTTCGAGAGCAGGATCTTCGGAAGGCAAACCAGCAGCGGCCAATTCCCTCAAGACGCCATCCGCCGCCGCCGAAATGCGCACCGGCGCACCGGTAGCGCTGGCGAATTGCTCTGCCGCAGCCTGACAGACCTGTTGCAGATTGCCAGATCGCGATAGAGCGCTGGACAATTCAAAAAGCGCATGCAGTACTGCTTCGCGTCGTTCAAGATTGTTCTTGCTACGTCGCAATCTGCTGGTCAGTATGCTGCTGCCCGTTGCCACAGTTACATAGGTCAGCAGCATCAGCGCGTCCTCGATTCTAGAGATCCATAAAGTAAACCGGGGCGGAATAAATAGCAAATTCCAAAGCAACGCCGAGCTCGCCGCGGCAAATAGAGTTGGCCCGCGTCCCAGCAGGACTCCCAGCGCACTCACCATCGAAAGATACAGAATTGAGGGCGCCCAGTAGGGAGCGACTCGACTCAAGAAGAGACTGGCCGCCGTGCAAACTGACAGCGCCGCCAGCGCGCCTGCGTAACGTCGCCAGCCAATCCGGGCGCCGGAAAAGTGCGGCAGCAGTCGGCGTATCTCAGATTCTCGATCGGGCGCCAGATGCAAATCCACGCCTGGCGCCAGTTCCATCAAACGTTCGGCAAGCGACGGACGCCTCAGAAGTCTGTCCCATAGCGATCGACGAGCGCTTTGCCCAAGAACAATCTGGGATATTCCGTGTTGCTGCGCAATCTTAGCGATGCTTTCGGCAAGATCGCCGGCTGCCTGCAATAGGACCGCGCCCATATTGCTGGCCAATTCCAGATTGCGGGCAACGTTCCGCTGTTCAACCTCGCTCAAGTTTCTTCCGGTATCGACGTGCAGGGCAAAATGCTCCGCACGTTCATCGGCGGCCAGTCTTCGGCTGAGGCGCAACAGTCTTGCCGAATATGGATGAGCGCCAATGGCGACAAGGATTCGCTCACGCACTCGAACAGCGGCGCCGTTTTCCGGCACGCTCAGGCGAAGTTCCCAATTTACGCGACGGCCGACAATTGCCAGCGCACGCTCTCGCAGTAGTAGATAGGCGCTTCGATCCAGGACTCCCGCGCTTGCCGCCGGCGACGACACTGCCCCGGAACGAACGCCGAAGAACTGTTCAGGGCTGCGATCAATCAGCACCAGCTCGCTGGCTTGATCCAGAAATGCGTCCGGAAGACGCGGCCCCTCTTGAAGAGCATTGGCCAACTGCGAAGCGACCGCCTCGCTTTCCAGTTGGTCAACATAGGCGGTCGTCAGCACATCGATGCCTCGATCCAGCAATTCCAGAATTTCCAGATAGCGCCGCGCGTGTCTTGCGCCTGGAGCGTTGATCTGCGCCGCTTGATCCATGACCGCCAGCGCCGGACGACGGGACAATAGCTCATCGAGCTCATACTGTTGTTCGCTGAAGGGCGCCTTGCTCTCCATTGAAAACGCGTGGCTCAGCTGCTGCAGGTCCCTGCCGCTGATCTCCGCCAATCGACCCAGTGCAACGTCAACGCCGCGTTGGTGTTCTTGAATGGCCGCGACGATCAGGGCTTCTGTAGCAGCGACGCCGGCGCAGGGTCCCAGAAATACCTTCAGTTTTCCGCGAGACCGCTTCGATGCGGCGGAGTCGGTCAGATCTGGATCAGCTGGCCGCCGCGGACCGCCGGATGGAACCAAATTCATGGCGCTTTCTTGTTCAATGAACCTCAAACTCTACGGCGTCGACCACTTCTCCACTGCGCCGCAACTCAACGCGATGCCGGCCGCGCTGCAGCGAGCTTGGAAAGAGGCGCCGTGAGCCTACCGTTCGGGCCGCCTGGCCTTTCACTTGCAGCAAGTACTGCCGCTCTGGACCGGAAATACGAATCTGAATCGGCACTGCCTGCGCTGCCGCCGGCATGTGCGGGTCGAGATAAAAAACTTCCTCGGGCAACGGCGCAACTATGCGATCCAGGGCGCCTGCGGAACCGATCGCTTCGCTGTCGTCCGGCGCCCCGCCATTCATCGTCGCGCTCTCTGATCCATGGTCCGTGCAGGGCGGCGGCAACGGCTCGCCCGGCGGAACTCGCTCGGCCTGAACGGGACAACGCGGGCCGGCCAAGCGGCCACTTTGACGGCAAACATTCAGGACCCGCCAGTTGCCCGGAATTGTGAATCGATCACTCTGTCCGCCATTCATATATACTACGTATCGCATGGCCTGCTGCGCGATGCGCGCCGCACCGCTGGCGCCAGAGACGCCGTCCATCGGTCCGCCTTCAATGCGTCCTACCCACGCGCCGACGACAAAGCGGGGAGTATAAACAATCGCCCAGGAATCAAAGTAATCCTTGCTGGTCCCTGTTTTTGCCGCCGCGTCAAAGGGAAAATCTAGAAAACTACGCGCTCCAAAACTGCGCCGACGTTCCTCAGCATCAGATAGAATATCCGTGATGCGAATTGCGGTGGATTCACGAAAGAGGCGCAGACTTCGACCGACTTGCAATGAATGGCCGCGTCGGTCGCGACCAAGGTCCAGGATTGGCAGCCGACCGCCGTTGATGAAGGCGCCATAGGCGCGACAGAGCTCCAGCAGCGAAGCGCCGGCAACGCCCAGCGCAAGGCCCGGACCAATGTCTCTGGCGGCCTCTTGCGGCATTTCGAAGCCGGCCTGGCGCAAAGAGTCAAAAAGTTGCTCCTCTCCCAGTTGGCGCGCCAGACTGACGGCTGGAATATTGCGCGACGCAGCCAGAGCCTGGCGCGCCGGAATGCGGCCCCAGTAGCGCAGATCATAGTTGCGGGCGCGGTAACCCTCGCCCGGTCGACTGCCCGCCAGCGTAACGTCGGAATCATCAACAATCGTATAGGGCCGCAGATCCAGGCGTTCCATTGCCAGGGCATAGACAAATGGCTTCAGAGCGCTGCCTGCTACGCGATGCGCTAGCGCTCCATTCACCTGCCCGCCGCGCCGATTGCCAAAGTTGCGTGAGCCAACCAGCGCACGCAAGGCCATGCTTGCATCTTCTCCTGGCAGTCGCTCCAGAACGATCAGGGCGCCGTCCAATTCGTCGCCGCCGCGCAGGCTGGCAAATTCGCGATTCAGGATTTGGCTGAGGCTCTGATTCCATTCCGCATATATATTTGTATCGACTCTACCATTTAGCCCTGAAAACTTTTCAGAGAGCCAGACGCTGAAATGCGGCGCGGCGGCCTGTCGCTGCGGCCGCGAGGGCGCGGCGCCTGCTCGGAGCGCCTGCCGGACGGCCTCTTCAATATCCCTGCGATCCAGGCTGGCATGCATGCTTTGATTGAGTTGCCAGGCGCGCTCCGTAAGCAACTCCGGTTGCGTCTGATTCCGCCGCAACAGGCAGATCAATACCAGCGTTTCCGCCTTGCTCAGATAGGCTATATCCCGGCCAAAAGACTCTCGCGCCGCCGCCGCAAAGCCCTGTCGATTGCGCGCCAGCGGCGCGAGATTCAGATAGGCTTCAAGGATTTGTGCTTTAGAATAGTGAAGTTCCAGCCGCAAAGCAAACAGGGCCTCCAGCGGCTTACGCGCCAGCGCGGAGCGCGGCAGCCGCAGCCCTGGCGCCATTCGCGCCAGTTGCTGACTGAGTGTGGAGGCGCCGGAAACGACGCGGCCGGCGCGGAGATTAGTAAGTAGAGCGCGACCGAGGGCCACGGGATCCACTCCCGGGTGCCAGTAGAAGCGTCGGTCCTCGGCGACCAGCAAGGCCCTTTTCAAAAATAGCGGATAGGATGCAAGTGTGCGCCACTCCTGATAGGCCCCGCTATCCTCGGCCCGAAACTCCTCCAGCAGCGCGCCATCCGCGGCGTAGAGCTGCAGTCCGCCGCCCGTCGCCAGCGGGTCGCTGAAGAAGGGCAGGAAAAGGAAGAGCGCCGGCGGCAGGCAGACCAGAAGTGCGGCCAGCCACGGCTGCCACGAGGCCGAAAACGTCAGCCAAATCCTGGCCAGCGTTTTCAATGGCATGCAGCTGCTCATGGCAACAATCGATGGAATAAATCAAACATTTTACATTACTCAACGGTTCGCTGGCCTCCCTCGGTTCGGCCAAAGACTTCCGGCTCATACATCAGCCAGGCCCGCGCAGCCGGCGCGGCTGCTACCCCGCGTACCGTAGCGCGCGCCAGATAGAAGAACTCATGAACCCCTGCGGAAAGATAGCTGGCGGTGTAGACAATTCGATCATCGCGCAACTCCTGGACAGGGCTGGCGTCCTCCCACCACCACTCCGAACCGCTGCGCGCTGGTTGCAGAAATCGACTGTAAGCCTGCGACTCCGTGCTGAAGCTGCTGTTGACCGCTTCCATATTGGCTGGCAATGGGTCGCTCAACGCAAAATTGTAAGCCGGACGCGGCAGTGTTACCAGCAAACGACCGAGTATCATGGCCCCGCGCCGGATGCCGGCGGACGGCCCAAGCGGACGACCGCGACGAACATCGCTGCCAGCCGCCTCGGACAGGGGAATCCATTCGCGGCGGAGCTCAATTCCTTCATCGCGCGCCTCAACGCGAGCAAGAGCTGGAATATAGCGAAGAATTGCCGAATAATAGAGAAGCGATCCAGTCCCATCGCGTTCAATGCGCAAAGGCAGATTTTGATTGGCAGGAGATCCCGAAAGCAGCTGGGCTAGCGGAATCCTGCGGGTCACGGGCGCCAGTCGATCGGGTTGCATTTGTTCAGCGATCAAGCGACGATCGGCAAGCAAGATGCGCGCTGCATAGGCGGCGCCGTCGCCGCGCTCGTAGCGCTTGTGGTAAAGTCCCAGGGCATAGGCCAGCTGCGCCGTGGAATGACTGTCGCGCCACCAGGTTGCGCTACGGCGATCCATGATATGGCGCACCATCGACGGAATTAGCGGATGGCGACTTTCCAGCTCCATGAACACCCGCAGCGCAAGCGCCAGCGTAGCGCCGCTTGCATAGTAGGTTCGCGAATAGGCGCCGTTGTTCTCCTCGCGGAAGGCAACGCGTTGCGTGCTGATCTCCATGCGATTCTTTAGATAGGCATAAAGACGGGCCACGTCGGCATCGGCGGCGGGCTGCCGCAAATTTCGCGATCGAATCAAAGTCAGAATAAGATAAGAGCGCGCGCGCAGGCTGAGGTCCGCTTCGCTCTCCAGCAACACGCGTTCAAGATCCTGCCGCGCTCGCCCGCCATTGGCCATTACAAAAGCAATCAAACTGTAGCACTCCAGGATGTAGCGCCGATCATCGGCCGGCGGGCTGCGCAGATAACCGCCCAGATAGTTCATCGCCCGATCATAAGCGGCGCCATCGATCGGGCGGTTCTGCTCGCGCGCGACCTGCAGCGCAAAGACTGTCCAGGCGCTCAGGTACGGATCGGAGCGTCCGCCCTCCGACCAGGCGCGAAAGCCGCCATCCTGGTTCTGGAAGCTGCCCAGCGATTTGAGAAAGTACTGCTCGGCATTGTCGAAATCGTAACTGCGCGCCTGCACGCTGCTTTCCCGGAACTCTTTAAGCAAATTTCCAGCGGTAATTGCCAGCAGATAGCCAGAAGCGCGCTGTTCCAGACAGAAATAGGGATTGAGGCGGAAGTACTCAAAGCCCGAATCCAGACCCTGCAGGGCGCTGGTGGACAGACGCAGCTCCAGTTCGCCAAGCCCGCCAAGCAGCGAAGCCGGGTCCGGAAGTCGCGCCGCTTCTTCGGCGCGGTCGCTATCCAGTGCGCCGGACAATGCAAAGGCCTCCGCCGGCGGCTCCTCGCGAACTGGAAAGCGAATGCGCACTGCGTCGCTGACGCGCCCGGCGGCATAGCCGGCGGCGCCAAAGGCCGCAACATCGACTGGCGCCGCCCGAATCACGCCGCTAACCTCGGCCGCCTGGAAGCCGCCTTCCGCTGCATTGACTTGCAAACGAAGCTGCGCCAGCTTTTGCTCCCGCAAGGCCGCGTAACGCGCTGCATTCAATCGCACTCGGAAGCTGGCCTCGCGCGATTCGCCAGCGGGAACGGCAATGCGCTGCGAGGCAACGCCGGTCGTCGGGCTGAGCAAGGCTGCATCCAGAGACACCTGAAACTCGCCAGATACATTGGAATCGTTGGCGATCAGCGCGCCAACTTCTACCTCGTCGCCCGGGCGCAAGATGCGCGGCGCAATCGGCTGCAGCACAATAGGCTGCCTGGTTTCAAATTCCTGCTCGGCGCTGTTGAATTGTCCGGCTTTGCCGGCCAGCGCCATCACCCGAAAGGTAGTCAGGTTGTCTGGCAGTTCGACGCTCAGCCGAACGACGCCCTGATCGTCAGCGGTCAATGTCGGCGACCAGTGCGCTGTGTTCTTGAATATGCGACGTACGCCGTCGGCATCGTCGCCGTCATAACCGCCCCCCGCTTGCTGGTTGAGAGCTGTATCCAGCCCCTTGCCGCCCGGGCTCGATCCTTTGTTGGAGTAACTCAACTGTCGAATGAGCGATCGTCGATTTTCCAGGATTGTAACGCCCAGCGGCCAGCTATTGTAGAATATCTGCAAGGGATCGGCATAGTGGTAGTCGATCAGATCCAGGACGGCGCGATCGGCTACTGCCACCGATACCTCAGCGCCAGGGGCGGTGTGGATTGTTATGCTGACTCGTTCGCGGGGTGCGTAACGCTGCCGGTCCAGTTCGATGCGCAGCGGCAGTCGCTTGTGTCCGGCGTCGACATCAAGCCTAAGATAGCCCATCTTGATTTGTGGCCGGCCCAAATCGTCATCCGCTCCGCGCTGCTGGTCGGCGGAGACTCCGACCCGCGGCGTCAAGAGCATCACGCCGACGTAGACTGACGGCGCGTACTCTGCCTTAATTGGAATTTCAATCGGCGCGCCGTTGCCGACGATCTCCACGGTACGCTGCCAGAGCACTCCCTCGCGTTCCAGACTGATAACAGCCCGCGCACGTTCGAAGGGCGATTGCACCAGAATGCGCGCCGTGTCGCCGGGCTTGAGCGCCGTGCGCTCCGCAGAAAGCTGGACGCGGTCGTCATCGGCAAAATCCCAGCCAAAAAATCCGGCGCCCAGAACGTAGAAGTCAATGGCGCCGTATACGGCGCCGCCGCTTTCACGCACCAGCAAGGTATAGGCGCCGGCCCTTTCTGGAACCGGGGCCAGCGCGCCCTCGCCGCCCAGCGTACTCAAGTTGCCGCTGGCAGCAATCTCATGTACCAGAGTATTGCGACGCTGGATGGAGTCTCCGGCGCCCTGCGATTGAATCGTCTTCCACTCGTTGCGCACCAGCATCCACTGCAGGCTATGGGCGCGTTGATCACGACGACCGCTGTGCTCAGCCGTCATCACCCGAAAGTTCATTGGCTTGCCAGCCTCGCCAAAAAACTGATCATGCTGCAATCCGATCAGAAAATCGCCCGGATAGGCCATGGCCGAAGCGCGACGGGCCACGGTCTTGTCGTCGCGATCGGTAACGCGCGCTTCGACGCTCAAAGTATATACAGGCGCCAGGCCGCTTACGCCGTCGGGGAGTCCGCCTGCAGTATCGCCGCGCAGCACAGCGCCGGCGCCTAATTCGACTTCCAGCACGCCGGCGGCATTCAACGCTCCTTCTCCAGAGGCGGCATAGATCTCTTCCGCCGGGTATTCATCAGAAAGATAACGTCCGTCGCCAAAGGAATAGCCAGGCGCCTCTGGAAAACTGAGCGAGCGACGACTGCGGTATACGGTATAAGCCGCGCGGGCGCCGCTCATCGGCGCGCCAAACAGATAGCGACCTTGAACTTGAAACTTCAACGGATCGCTGTGCCTGATATCATGTAGCTCCTTCAACTCGACCTGAAAAGACACGGCGCGAAACTCTTCCACCTGAAAAGTGGCGCTCACCTCATTGCGGCCCTGGCTTTGAGCGTAGTTCCAGCCCAGCTCGCGGCGAAGTCCGCCTTCGCCATTTTCGTCGCTCAATTCGGCGGCATCAGGAAACGCTTTCAGCGAGAAGGTCGCCGTGTAGTGGCCAAGAGGCGCATCGCCGTCGGTCTTGAAGCCCCCGGAAACGCCGCCCTGCGCCGTTGCATCAAGATCTTGATCATAGATCGTTTTTCCATCAGGAGCGCTGATCAGGACGTGTACTTTGCCGATGAGGTTGGCGCCGGTATTCAGTTGCCCGTCGCGACGAAGAGCCAGCATGGCTTTGAAGAAAACCTCTTCGCCCGGTCGATAAAGACGTCGATCAAAGACAACCTGTCCAAGCAATTCAGCGCGCGGCGCAATCAGATCATAGTTCGGGGCCAGTCCGGACATGTATACGGCCTGGTGACGACCGCTGACAAAGGCGCGGTCGCCGCTTTCGCCAGCGCCCAGTTGTGCAACGAATACCGGGTGCGCGGGCAAGTCGCTGTGACGCAGGGCGCAGTGACCGTCGGCCGCTGTCGTACACTCTGCCAGGCGACGCTGGCCATCATAAGCGGCAACGCGCACTCCGGCGCGCATGGCGCCGCTGCTCAACGAATCGACCCAGACATGCGAGCCGCTAAAGCTGGTTTTGACGGTGAGGCCCAGGTCCGTCGATTGAATCAGCTGACGGACGCTGCGCCTCGATCGCTCGCCGTCGGAAGACTCAACATCCGCAAAAATATCGGCCAGCACCCAACCGCGATGCTGCGCGTCCAGCATTGGTCGCAGATCAAGGCCGGCGCGTCCAAAACGATTGGCCGCGACGCCTGTCGCCCATCGCGATTCGCGAGCGCCGCCAGGATTCAGTGCGCTGAGACTGCGCTCCGCCCCGCCAAAGTAGCGCAACAAAGCATCCAGACCAACGCTGGCCAGAGAGCTCTGCATCTCGGGTATGCCGCTGACATCTACCGGCGTGCGCTGCTGTTTGGCGCTTTCAACTGTGAACGCGCCCTCTTCTGCATCAAAAGCGCGGCGAATGCGCGGAAAGCGAATCGTGAACTGGCGCTGACCCTGCAAACGATTGCCGCTGGAATCTCGTAAATCGGCCGGCAGCGTGATCGTATACTCAGTTTCCGGCAATACATTCCAATTCTTAAGAGTCAGCGCTGTGTCTTCGCCATCGAAGCGATTCAATCGATTGACCGGCGGCTGAAAACGTACGCCGGCTGCCGCGCGCTCCAGATCCACAGGATTGTTGAACTGCAAACGAATGTCCCAGGCATCTTGAAAATAGCGCTCCGATTGCACCAGCTCGGCTTGCAGCGGGCCATAAGTATGGTACTGCAAATGACTTGCTTCGACCAGGCCCTGCCCGCCGCGTTCAGAACTCAGCGCTTTGCGGAAATCGAGCAGGACCTCTGTATCTCGCGGCAACCGCTGGCGGGGAATGATGACTACGGCGCGATGGTGATCTTGCAGCTCGCTCTCCGGAACTTCGCCGGCCGCCTGTGGCTGTTCGCTATTGTAGAGCGCAGTGAAGGCGACCGGTCGTCCGCCGGCGCGCATTGTAAGCATTTCTCGAACCGTGGCCAGAGAAACCGGATAATTGAAATTTGCAGTAAATTTCTGCTCATAGCCGATGCGAGCGCCGGACTGCGGCCAGAGGTACTGCAGCTCGAGGGGCGGCGTTTGAAATGCGAAATCGTAGTTGTTTCGTAAAAGTTTACCGTTGAGGGCCTTCGTCCCTGCGCGCACGCGAATTTGATAGCGACCGCCCGGTCGAAACTGCTCGGTCGGAACAAAAGCGCAGACGCGACTGCCGTACCAGCGAAATTTCCCTGCCGGGCGCGGCGTCATCTCGAAACAAGGCTGAGCCTCATTCTCCAGCGCCGCCAGCGGGACCATCGGATCGCTGAAGACTACAACCACTTCCTTTTTCAAATCGCCGACGCTGATAGCGCCGGCAGGCGTGGCTTGAACGATGCCAAGCTCATTGGCGCCAAACTGGGGCGACGGCGGCGCATTGCGCGCGTCGGGACGGTAGACCTCGCCAAAAGCGGAGCGCGCATAGAAAAATACTAGAAGCAGAATGCCCGCCAGCAGCGTTCCGCCAGCAGCAATGATCCCGACGCGAAGCGGCCGTCGCTCCAGCAGCGGACGTAAACGATCGCGCCACGGACCGGTTTTCAGCCGGAGCCCTTGAACTGCGTTGCCCAATTTTTGCAAGACCTGGCGGCGCCAGACAGAGAACGCTCCCCGGGCCTTGCCCTTCGCCCCGGATTCATTCGATTGATTGGAAGCATTGTTCATGGCGTCCTCCTGGCGTTGCGTGCAATCCCAGCCTGAAGGTTGCCTTCGACGGGGCAACAGAAATGAGCGCCGCCCAGAGCCTGCTCGTCAGAATGCGGCGCGGATTTCAGATCTCCGCTTCATGCCTGCTGCCAGCGCCTATGTGCTTGCAAATTCGAGAATCGTAATCTCTGCTCGCGTTCCCAAACGCAACGGCGGACCCCAATAGCCAGTTCCCGGACTGGTGTAGACTTGTGTATCGCGAAAGCGTCCAAGGCCAACGACAAATGGTTGGACAAGCCGAACAATCAGCGTGCCTGGAAAGTACTGACCGGCATGCGTGTGACCGGAAAGCACCAGGTCGGCGCCGGCTTCGGCCGCTGCAAACACGCTGCGCGGCTGGTGCGCCAGGAGGACGCGCAGCTCTCCCCGGGCGCCAGAAAGGGCCTTGAAAGGATCGGAGAGGTGGTGAGGAATCATTTGATGTGCAGTGATATCGGCGACGCCGGCCATGACCACCCGCGCGTTGCCTCGTTGCAAAATTTCATGGGCGTTGACCAGAACGCGAATGCCCATTTTTTCCAGCGCCGCCAGCCATTGCAGAGCGCCCGAGTAATACTCGTGGTTTCCGGTCACAAAGAACACTGGCCGGTGCGTTAGATCCTGCAGCGGAAGGGCGTCAGCAAGCAAATCCTTCACCGATCCATCAACCAGATCGCCCGTGATTGCGATGCCGTCACACTCCAGGGCGTTCACTCTTTTGACCAATCTTTCGATGAAGGGTCGCTTGATAGTGGGCCCGATGTGAATGTCAGAAAGCTGCACAAGGCGCATGCCAACCAGATCGGGATGGAGATTGGCAAAAGAAACGCGAATGCGCCGGACCACAGGGTCCCGCCGCGCCGTAAAGAAACCAAAGGCGAAAAGCAGCAGCGCAGCCAATGCCACGGCGGCGTTGATCCATGTCTGCCCTTGCGGACCCGGCTGCTGCAATTGCGGCAAGGCCCAGGCCGCAGCATGCCAGATCAACCCGGCGAGGTCGCGAATGGCGAAGAAGGTAAAAAGAAGCGAAAAAAGGCCCAGGCCCACGTAGGCCAGCCATGCGATTCCCTCCAGGCCGGGATTGTTCGCTTCATACAGGACGCGGGCCAGAAAAGTCAGCGGAAGCGCAACCAGACAGAGTGCAACCAGAACCCATCCAAGCCAGCGCCAGGGGCCTTGCGGCAACAGATCCAGAATGTGCCAGGCCGCGTAGCCGTAGAGGAGCGAAAGAATGGCCAGGGCCGAAATGAAAAAGATCAGGAAGCGAACGCGGGGCATGGAGAACCTTTTGCAAAGAATACAAAAGGCGGATCGCTTCTGCCAGGGCAACTGAAATGAATGGCGGTCGCGGCCTGCAATCTAAAAGGAGGATCGCGCTTCTTCGATGGTATCAAAGATTCGAAAGAGCGGAGTCAGCTTGGTCAATTGAAGGACATAGCGACTTGGTTCGGACAGGGCGGCCAGCGCCAGTTGACCCTCGACTCGTTTGAGTTCCTGCTGAAACGCAATCAAGGCGCCGATACCGGAAGAGCTGAGCGTCTCGACGCGTTCCATGTGAATTACGACCTTTCGAGCGCCCGCTTCCACGCTCTCCTTGAACAGACGTTTCAGCTCCGGCATGGTATACAGATCCATAGCGCCTACGATCTCAAAAAAGGTAGTCTGACCCTCGTTGTGTTGTCTGACCTCCATCGTTTGCCCCTTAGCTGGCGCTGTCGCCGACAGAGCAATGCAAGATTGGCGCCTGCCCCGCAAAGCCCTGCTGCGGTCATTTTAGCCGCCCGGAAGGGCAGAGTGCGCCTGGAACAGGCGAGCTGAACGTTTCAGCGGCGCCCCGAGACGGCTTTAGATCAAGCTGCCGCCAAAAAAAGGAATTGCGGGATTCGCTGCGACTATCGCTTCAAAAGCTCGGTCATTTACATGAAATCGATCCACGCCCGCCGCCGCACTTTTGCCGCCCTTGTCCTTCTCGCTGTTCTACTTCTGGGAAGGGCTTCGGGAACTTCGGCGCAGACGCAATCCTCCTCGCTCACGCTGCAGAAGATGGCGCTGCTGGTAGAGGGTCTGGCGCGCTTTCATTATCAGCCACAACGACTGACCCAGAACGAACTGGCGCGCGGCGCGCAGCTCAGCTTTTTGCGCAACCTGGATCCCTATGGCATCTATCTGCAGCAGAGCGACGTCGATGCTCTGAGCGCGTTTCAGCTCAATGTGCTTCGCGCCAGCGTCCCCGACAATGGCGCTTTGCTGGACGGGGCGGCCCTGCGTCTTCGCCGGCGCTTGCAAGACGCCCGGCGCCTGGCCCGAGAGCAAGCGGCTCAGGTCCGCTTGAGCGACGATGGCGGCGAACTGGACTGGATGAGCCGCGAACGACCGCGCTACGCAGCGGATGACGATGAACTCCGCCGCCGCTGGCGACAGCTCCTGCACTACCGCGCTCTCTCTCGACTTTACTACGCCAATCTGCCCGCCGATGCCGCAGAGTTTCAAGAGCTCATCGCCAGGGATGGCGCCGCGGCGCTACGCGCCGGTCTCCAGAGGGAGGAATCCAACATCCAGTCCCTGCTCGATTTTCGAGGCGGAGTGGAGGGATACATTTCATACTTACTGCTGAATGCAATTGCCAGCGCAATGGATCCACATAGCGCATACTGGTTGGACGACGATCGTCGGCAGTTTGAAGCGGCCCTGTCCACGCGCGCCGAGTCCTTTGGCATAGTACTGGAGAAGACCGTCTTTGGCGAACATCGCATCGCTCGCTTGATTCCTGGCGGGCCAGCCTGGCGCAGCGGTCGACTCAACGCCGGCGATTCTATACTTGAACTGAAGTTCCCGGATGAGCAAGGTCGAATCATCCAGACTGTTGACCTCGACCCCTACGAATTGCAAGAATTGCTCAACCAAGCTTCGCGACGCAGAATCGTCATCGTCGTCCGCAAACCTGACAGTCGTCGCCTGGAGGTCGCGCTTCAGAAAGCGCCCCTGCAACTGGAAGAGAATGTCATTTTCTGCTATGTCCTCGACGGGACAAAGCGCATCGGATATATCTATCTGCCTTCCTTTTACCGGGACCTGGAAGGCCTCGAGGCGCCCGGCGCTGCCAGCGACGTCGCTCGCGCCTTGATCCAGCTCAAGAGAGAAGGCATCGAAGGGGTAATCCTGGATCTGCGCGACAATGGCGGCGGAGCGCGCGTCGAAGCCCAGGACCTCGCCGGCATTTTTTTGGATCAGGGTCCGCTCTTTTTGCAACGCGATCGCGACGGTCGATTGGAACTGCTCAAAGATCGAAACCGGGGAGCGATCTACTCCGGTCCGCTGGCGGTCATGGTGAATGCTCGGAGCGCATCGGCTTCGGAGTTTTTTGCCGGGGTAATGCAGGACTATCGACGAGCGCTGATTGTTGGCAGCCGCACCTTCGGCAAGGCCAGTTCGCAGGTTGTTCTGCCCATGCCGCGCAGCGGACCAATCGCCGACCACCTCAAGCTGACAACCAATATGTACTACGGATTAAACGGTCGCAGCCACCAGCGGCGCGGCATCCAGCCGGACTTCCTGCTTCCAGATGGATCGGCGCTGGGCGGACGAGAAGAACAATCGCCTGCAGCGCTAAGCGCTGAGGACATCGACCGCCGCATCAATACTGCGCCCATTGCCAGCGCCGACCTCAGCGATCTGATCGAAGCCAGCGAAGACCGCGTTGAGGACGATGAACAATTCCAGCGCATTGCCGAGCTAAGCGCCCGCTTCCAGCGCCAGTTCAGCGCCGATCTGGAGATTCCGCTGGAGGGCGGGCGCTTCTTCCGTGAATTGCAGCGCTTTCGTCGCGAATTTGAGGAATACCAGAATGCCAGCCGCCGCCGCTCGCAGGGCTTCCATTCTCGAAGCCCGGAGTTTGCAGCGCGCCTGGAAGCCGTCGACTCCTACCGCCGCGAATTGCACAGCGAGCAAAGGCGGCAAATTGACGAGGACATTTATATTGACGAAACCTACAAAATCTTGATCGATGCCCTCCCGATCTTTTCGATCAGGAGAAGACCATGAAATGGATCACGGTTTGCAGCATCTGCGTGGCAGCGATGCTGGGCTGCGCCTCGCCACTGCGCGACATCGATCCAGCGCGGGCGAACGCCGACATGCAGGCGCTGGCCGGCCCCAGCGAACACATTGTCGCCGATATGCTGGCCTACATCCAGGCCGGGGCGCACGGCTCCAATCCCGCCGCAGTTGAGGCGAAGCGCGCGGCCCTGATTGGCTCTGTCGAAAACGCAATCCTCCGCGCCAATCAGGTCAATCCGTACAATGGCGATCAGCGCTACAAAAATGCAGTGCTCGACTTTTACAACACACTCTATGCCGTGCTGCGCCGCGACTACGCCAATCTGGTCAATCTCGAAGAGATCCGTGAGCAATCCTACGACGACATGGAAGCCTACCTGAGCGCCCGAGCAAAGGCCAACGAAAAATTGGACGAGGCCTCTGCGCGATTGCGACAGCAGGAAGCCCTCTTTGCGGCAGACTATCGCATTACGCTCATTGAAGCGCAAAGCGAGAACAGTCGCAAATTGCAGATTGCGTCACAGGTCCTGGACTACCACTCAAAGATCTTTCTATTAAATTTTCGCAGCTACAAGCAAGAAGGCCACTTGATGGATGCGCTGAACCGCGCAGATGTCAGCTCCCTGGAGCAAAATCGGGAAACACTGTTGGACTACGCGGAGCAAGGATTGACCGAACTTTCTTCCTTTGGACCCTACAATGCAGACACATCGCTGCTGGCGGCCAGTCGAAACAATCTGGAATTCTATCGCGATGAGGCCGCGCGCGACATGCCGACAATTCTGGACTATCTCCTGAAAAAGGATCAATTCGACGAAGCCAGGCGCTCAATGGATCTAATGCCGCCAGCGAGCCGCACCCAGCAGTCCGTGGACAGCTTCAATCGTCTGGTCGGCGAAATGAATGCGCTTGGCGCTCGCTACAATCAGGTAAACCAGCGACTCAATCAGCGACGCGGACAGCTGGTGAACCAGTGGAACCAGGTAAACGAGGGCTTTCTGCATCGACATGTCCCGCGCTAGCCGCTAAACGTCGATTGACCAGATAAAAGGGCAGATAGGCGAGGCTCACCAGCGCCATCATCAGCGCTTGCAGGCTCAGCCAGTAGTAGGGCCAGGGGCCAAGGTAATCGAGAAGCGATCCGGCCGCCGGCTTGTGCATCAGGTATCCATAGTTGGCGCCAAGCGCATAGTCCAGTAGCAGCGCGCTCACAAAATAGATCTGCGTGTAGAGCAGCGTGCGGCCGATCGCGCCCGGCCGCGGCGCCAGCCCCATTCCGGCGGCAAGCAACAACGCGGCAATGACCAGACCGGAATGGCCAACTACAAACATAAAAAAATAGGGATGCGGAAAGTCCACCTGCAGATCCGGCGTGAGAACGCCCTGTAAGGACCCGGCCATGACCCACAGGTAAGCCAGCTCGGCCACCGCCTGGGAGCGCTTGAAGAGCGCCCAGGCCGTAACAATCGTAGCCCAGCTGCAAAATTCCATCGGCAGATCGTAGCGCAACTCCCAGTAACCCTGCAGCCAGCGGTAGACGATGTAGGCGACGGCATTGAGCAACAACAAGGCTGCTATGCCCCGTTCCAGCAGACGCGCCATGGCCGAGCCGGCGCGCCGACGGCCGATTCGAACCAGCAAAAAGGCAAGCAAGCCTGTAATTGCCAGCACCACAATATGAGTCAGCGATCCGTGTTTCACCGCCTGCGCCGCCTGCGCCATTTCCGGCAGGGACTCGGCGCTGCAAACTCCGATCCTGGCGTAGCCGCTGCGAAATCAACGCATCGGGGTTGCCTTGGGGCGCGGCCACTGCCAGAGCGGACGCCACCGCGGTAGCTGGCGGAGGAACCATGTCACAGGAGCATCAGTATAAGCCTGGATTGCTGGAACGCTGGGGCCTGCGCGTACTTCAATCCTTGATGCGTAGCGGCAGCGCCGACCGGGAGCATCACCACGACTTTCGCCGCCAGAGCCAACGCCTGATTCTTCTTTCGGCGGCGCTTTCCTTTGTGATTGGCTTCGTTATTACTGCGCCGCTGGTCTGGCTGGAGTTGAGTTTTCCGGCGGAGCCAGAATTGTTCTCCTCCATATTTTATCAAAAGTGGGCTGCTGTAGGCGGTTCGCTTGCCGTCGGCAGCGCTCTGGAAATCTATCTGCTCTATCGCCTGGGCCTTTACGCCGTATATCGCATCGCTCAACTGGCCGGGGTCCACCTCCAGGAAGAGCACCCTGGGCTGATCACCAGGCTGCCTAACATGCTTTCGCGCGTTGCCCTCGAGATTCCAGATCCCAATCTGAAGCTGCTGCAAATCGACTCGATGCGTATGGTCAACAAACGCACGCTCCTGGTGCGCACTGTCGTCTATAAGCTGAAAGTCATGCTGTCCAATGTGCTTTCCAAGATCGTGCTGCGCAAGGCTCTGGCCCGTAGCGCACTGCGCGCCTACGCCGACTACATTGCGGCGCCGATCACTGCGCTATGGGATGCCGTGGTAATGATTGTCGTTTTGCGCGAGGTGCGCATTCGTTTGCTTTCTCGTATCCTGGCGGAGGATATCCTGGATCAGGTGCTGCCCCATCTTCCGCAATTCGATCGCGGGCTGCGGCTGCTGCTGCTGCAAACCATTGGCAATGCGATTGTGCTGGCGCAACGCTTTCATCCAACGCTCGAATACCTGCTGCTGCGTTTCAACCACGAGTTTCAGCTGCCCTTCAGCGAGCAGCTGGACGACTGGGATCTCTATGTAGCTAAGCTATCGCAGGCGCCCCAGCGCGATCGACGACTGGCGCTGGAACTGCTGGCCATGGCCTGCGCCTTTGACGGCGAACTGTCGCGCCTCGAGCGGCGCTTGCTTAGCAATCTGGATCCAGAGAGCAATTTGTGTATGAAGGTCGACGCTCTGACCCGGCCGATCCGCAGCGGAGACCTGCAAGCGGCGCGGCAACTCTGTCGATTGCCGCTGTAGGGCGATCGCTGTCAGTTCTTGATTTCAAAAACTGACTTGTTGGCCTCGATCCAGGCCAGCAGTCGCTCCACGCCCTGCCGTGGCTTGAATTTTGGCGCAAATCCAAAGGCCTTGCGCGCCCGCGAGATATCACAGATGAAATAACGCATGTCGCCGGGACGCTCCGCGTGATACTCGATATCCAGTTTACGACCCAGTACTTCGCCGATCATGTGGATGCATTCGATCAAACTGATCTTATGATCCGGTCCGCCGCCAATGTTGTACACTCCGGGCGCGGGCTTGCGAAAGTAATCGAGATAGGCCTGGGCGCCGTCCGCTGCGAACAAAATATCGCGCGCCTGTTTGCCAGTTCCAAAAATCCGCAAAGGCTGACCAAAAAAAGCGCGAATCGCAAAATTGGCGACCCAGCCGTGGTCCTCGCCGCCAAACTGGCGCGGGCCGTAGATGCCGGTAAAACGAAAGCTGGCCGACGGCGTCTGCAGCATATCGGTGAAGGTGCGCACGTAGTGTTCGGCGGACATCTTGGAAGCGTGCAGAGGCGAAAGCTCGCCAACCATCACCGGCTCATCTTCGCCAATGGCAATTGGATCGCGTTCGTAGGAGCTTTGGCCCTCGCGCAGCGTATTGTTGATGTGATTGCCGTAGACGTGGATGCTCGAGGTATTCACCGCCGAAATCTTATGTTTTCTGGCCGCATCCAGCACATTGAAGGTGCCAAGGACGTTGGTACTGAAATCGAGACGCGGGTCTTCCCAGGAGATCGTCATCGCCGGTTGAGCGGCGGTGTGAACGATATAGTCGCAACCGGAGCTGTGGTCGCGGATTGCTTCGGCGTCAGCCACGTCGGCCTTAACCATCTGGCAGCCCATCGCTTTGAGTTCGTTCCAGTTGAAGTCGCGCGTCTTATCCGTTCCGTAGCCCGTGCGTCCCAGCTCGTACTTGGTCATGTTGTCGTAGCTGACAACCTCCCAGCCCTCTTTGCGAAATAGTTCACAAACATGAGAGCCCAGAAATCCGCATCCGCCCGTAACCAGAACCTTCATCACCCTGCTCCTTATTGCTCCAACAACGATCGCTTCAGACGATCTCTTTAGCTTCCTTGGGCGTGGCCGCCGCCAGTACCGGCAATTGCCGCGGCAAGCTGCTGAGCGTATCCGTGGAAAGGCGCTGGCTGGTCTTGCCTGGACCGAAATCCAGGATGTGCGTGATAGCGCTGTTTTCTGCCGCCGGCTTCATCGATTTTTCCCAGTAGAGCGGATGGATGGCCATGTCGACGTACATGCGAATCGGCAATTTTTCGGCCTGCAGACGCAAGTCCGTGGAATCGTAGAAGGAATATACCGGTCGCTGCAGTTGAGCGCCGGAGTAGTCGAAGCCAATGCGCTTGATCTCCGGTTCAAAGAACTCGCCGACGGAATTCATCAGCGGGCAATGGAAAGGACAGGTCGTCCGCAAATAGACGAACTTCAGCTTCTTCTCGTCGATCAAAGGCTTGAGCTTCTTGTTGAGTGCGATCAGCGAAGCGCGAAAGGATGAAACGATGCGATTCTGCGGAGAGTTATAGAGACTGACGTGAAGCTGCTGGTCCGCCGGCAGGCCGGCGTTCACTTCTTTCACGGCAGCCTCGATGCTGGCGTGAGTTTCGCCCAGGATGGCGACCATCGGCGCAGGCGCGCCCGATCCGAGAGCAGTCGATTCGGCGATTTCCGCCTCGCTGGGCGCAAAGTGCGGATAGGCCTTCTGCGCGCTGACGCCAAGATACAGTAAGTATTTCACATACTTTGCCATGGCTGCATAGTATGCGTCGCCCTCCAGACCGAGCGCTACAAGCGAAGCGGGGATCAATCCCTGGCTGTGACCGCTGGCCGCTACTGTGTACTCCAGCAGGCTCTTGCGATCAAAGCCGTTTTGTACGATCGATTCCAGATGCGCCAGCTGCGTAACTTGAATCATCGGAATGGAGACAGCCGCGCAACCCAGGTATTCATCGTCGGGCAGACTGGCTTCATCGGCCAGCCAGCGCTTGATGTCCAGGCCCAGCGGCAGTCCAACCGTACCTTCAACGCGCGGGCGCTCCTCGTCGAGCGCTTCCAGCGCCACGTCAAAGAAGCGCTTCATGCGAGGCTCGGCAAAATACTTTGACAGTTCCTTGAACCAGGGCGCGCCCTGGCCGCCAAACTGCACAAAGAAGCGCGCCTGGCCTGCTTTCGCCTGTTGAAATAAGGTATCGGACATCTGCATCTCCCCTGCTTGAAGCTACATTTGCTGAGCCCCTGGCTCAGGACTTGTTGACGCGCTCGACAAAACTGAAATCACGCATATCGACTTTGATGCGATCGCCCTGATTGATGTAGAGCGGCGCCATGACCTCGCCGCCGGTTTCCACCTGAACGCGCTTGCGCGCCGATCCCTGGGTGTCGCCCTTCAGGCCTTCCTCGGCATAGCTGACAATCAATTCGACAAAAGTTGGCGGGATGACGCCAATCGGCTGACCTTCGTAGAATGTGACCTCAACCTCCATCTCTTCTTTCATGAACGGAATCAAATCTTCGACCATGACCGCTGGAACATGGAACTGCTCGAAGTCCGCCTTGTCCATGAAGACGATGGCCTCGCCATCGCGGTAAAGGTAGGTCATGTAGCGCTTTTCCAGCTCGACGTCCTCGGCCTTTTCCGAGGACTTGAAGGTGCGTTCGATTACGTTGCCGCGCTTTACATTTTTGAGCTTGGTTCGCACAAAGGCGCTGCCTTTGCCAGGGTTCACAAATTGTGCAAAGGATACGGACCAGAGTTCGTTATCGATCTTCAGTACCATGCCTTTCTTGATATCTATTGCATTGATCATGGCAGGCGTAAGGGTTTAGCAAATGGGGTCGGGCGTCAAACCATTCCCTGGCGAGGGCCGCACAGCCGAGTGGCAGGACTGGCGCTGGCAGATGCGGCGGCAGGCGCGCAGTTTTGCAGATTTGCTGCGCATGCGGCCAGAGCTGGCGCACTTTTTCAGCGCCGAGCAAGCGCTGCTGCAATCGCAACTGGAAACTGAGCTGGCCGATCGCTTTCGATTTGCAGCGACGCCGCATTATGTCAGTCTGATCGACGCCGGGGATCGCAACTGTCCGATCTTGCGGCAATTACTGCCGGCCGCAGACGAACTCAACGATCCGTGGAATCGCGACGAGGACCCGCTGGCCGAAGAGTCGCACATGGTTGCGCCGGGGCTGGTGCGACGTTATCCCGACCGCGCTTTGTGGTATGTTACCCATCGCTGCGCAGTTTACTGCCGCTTTTGTTTTCGCAAGCGCAAGGTATCGCGCGCCGAATCGGCGCCGTCCAGCGCTGACATCGATGCCGCCTTGCGCTACATCCGCCGCCAAGATTCGCTGCGCGAAGTGATTCTCAGCGGCGGAGATCCGCTCTCGCTATCCGATCCTCGCCTCGAGGCCATCCTGCGCTCGCTGCGCGAGGCGCCTCATCTGGCCAGCATCCGCATTCATACGCGCATGCCGGTCACCGCGCCGATGCGAATCACCGCGGCCTTGTGTGCAGCGCTGGCCGAGTCCTATCCGATTACGCTGGTCACGCACTTCAACCATGCACGCGAAGCAGGACCGGCGGCGGCAATCGCCGTTCGCCGCTTGCGCGAGGCAGGCGTCGTGGTGTTGAATCAATCGGTTCTGTTGAGCGGGATCAATGACACCGTCGAGGCGCAGCGCGAACTCTTATTGCAGCTGCTGCGTATTGGCGTGACGCCCTATTATTTGCATCGCTGCGACGAAGTCCGCGGCGTATCCCACTTTCGAGCCCCGCTGGAACGCGGCCTGGAAATCCTGCGTAAGCTGCGCGGCAGTTTGCCAGGCATCGCCATCCCGCGCTACATTGTTGATTTGCCCGGCGGCGGCGGCAAAGTAGAACTGACGCCGGACATGCTGGAATCAGGACCGAGCGACGGCGCAGATGGCCGGCGCCAATTCGTTTTCCGCTCTCATGCGGGGACGCAGCATATTGTTCTCGACTGATTCTTGCTACACGGTTCGACGATAGGGACTGACGACCAACAGCGTGCAGTCATCCTGGGGCAAAAGACCGCGCGGCGATTGGCCGACCATCAAGGCAAAGCGGTCAACGAATGACGTTGCCAGCTTTCTGGCATTGGGCGCAACGAGCGACTCAACCAATCGCGACACCCAGTCGGCGCCCAGGAAGCGTCCATTGACATCGATGGCATCGGTGAAGCCATCAGTAAAGAACAGCAAGAGCGATTGGTTGCTGAGCGCGGCGCGCTCCTCAGGATAGCTCAGCGACGGGAGCATGCCGACAGGCGGACCGCCGCCGGTCAAATCGCGCACCTGCCCGCCCTCAGCCAGAGCAAGGGAAATTTGACCGGCGCAAGCATAGCAAATCTCGGCGGCATCGATGTCGGCGACAATGGCCGAGAAGCTGATGGAATCCTGGTAACGCTCAACAATCGTCTGATTGATTGCAGTGAGCGCTTCTCCAGGACTGCGCAATCGAGGATCGGTGTGCAGCCACTCGCTCTTGATGATCATAGCCGACAGCGCCGCATTGATGCCATGTCCGCGCGCGTCAGCCAGAAAGATGCGCAGGCGATCGGGGCTAAGGCGCGTCACGTCGTAGAGATCGCCGGTCAATTCGCCTGAGGAATGATGTGCTACCTCAAACTCAAAGTCGCTCACCTCGGCGGCGCTGATTTCGAAAACCTTGCCCTGCAGCATTCTGGCCAGGCTGAGGTCCTCTTTTAAGAGCAGGCGGTCATCTTGAGCATTCTTGACGCGGCGTGAAAGACCCACCTGCAAAGTTCCAACGATAATGCCAATGGCTGCCAGACCGGAGAGCAAGCTGACAAAAAGATCCGTATAGCGCTGGCTGCGCGTATCATAGTCGCGGATCCACTCCGGATGCTGATACTCTACCAGCAGCAGACAGAAGGCAAGCGCCAGAATCATTGTGACCCCAAAGCGGCGATGCCATCCGCGCAAAACAATAACGGCCATGGCAATGTGCACGAACAGAAAGTACTGACTTCCCCCCCATGACCCGCCATTGACAAACCACAGCTGCAGCATGCCAGCGCTAGCCAGCAGCATGGCCGGAAAGGCCATCTTATAGTAGCGGTCTCGCCAACGTCGACTGAAGCGCGAGAGCGCATAGATCGCTCCAAAAATAAGGCCGCTGGGGGCCAGCACAGCAACGCTCTGCCAGCCCAGTCCAAGCGAGACGTTGAATGCGGTAAAGGCAATGCCCACCAGAGCGCCGTAAAGGGCCGCCATGTTAAACAGCCGCTGCTCTACCGCGAAGCGTACGCGATCGCCGTGCAGCAGAAAGTTCAGCTGTTGCACTCGCTCATATAGAATGCGTCGCACGGTGGTCATTGGCCAATTCTTCGGCGGGCTTCGCATAGCCCGGTCAGACAAAATATTCGAGCTTCCCAATTCCTATTTTCGACAAAAGAGAATGGCGAATCCGGCCGGCGCCGGCGAAAAATGACCGCACATGCCACGGCTGCATTTCATCCTCTTGAGCGGGGGCGTGGGCGCTCGCGTCGGGGCCGCGCAGCCCAAGCAGTTTCTGCAATTGCACGGCAAACCAGTGCTTCTGCATTCTATAGAAGCAATCCATCAGGCGCGACCGGCTGCCCGTTTGGTTGTGGTTGCACCCGCCGAACACCTCGAAGCGACAAGGCGCCTGGCGGAATCTTTATTTGATGCGCTTGTTGTTGGCGGCGCCACGCGGCATGCATCTACACTGGCAGCGCTCGAAGCGGTGCCGCTAGCGACTCTGCCAGAGGCGGACCTGGTGTTGATTCACGATGCGGCGCGGCCCATCCTGGAGGCCGCAGAGCTGGACGAGCTGGAAGCGGCGGTCGCGCGCTCCAGAGATGGCATCGCTTCGCTGGTTGCGCCGCTGACGGAGACCGTCGTCGAAGCAGCCGCCGTGAGCGGCCCGATGTTGCGCCCTCTGGATCGAACCCGTCTTTTTGCTGTGAAGACGCCGCAAGCGGCGCGGGCTGCAGCGCTACGTACGATGCTGCAACGGGCGCCGGAGGGCGAGTATACCGATCTATTAACCTGGGCGGCGGCGGCGGGACTTGGCGCCGAACTTGCGCCAGCCGGCCAACGAAATCTCAAGCTGACGTCCTTGCACGATCTTGCAGTGCTGGAGCGTCTGCTAAGCGGTAGCGGAGTCGCCTGAGCCGGTGTCGCGTTTTTTCCTGGCCGTAGACCTGGATGAGGGTGCGCGCTCAGCTGCGCTGCAGCTTTGCCATGGATTGCCCGGCGTACGCTGGATCGAAGCTGAGCAAATGCATATTACATTGAAGTTTCTTGGAGACCTGGACGAGGCGCAGGCCGACGAATTGAGCGAGCGGCTTCAGCGGATTGTAATGCCTGCCTTTCAGCTGCGCTTGCGCGGCGTCGGCTGCTTTCGGCGCAAAGGACCAGGAGCAACGCTGTGGGCTGGCATTGAACAAAACGGGGCTTTGCTTGGTCTGCAGCGCGCAGTAGAACGCTGTTGCCGTGCGCCTGGATTGCCCGTCGAACGCGGCGGTTTCAATCCGCACCTGACTCTGGCTCGACTGAAACAAGTCTCGGACCAGAGACTCCAGGAATATTTGAATGAATTCAGCGCCTTTGCCAGCGATCCATTTCCGATTGAAGAATTCGGTCTCTTTGCCAGCGAACTGCGTCCAGAAGGCGCCCGCCACACACTCATCCAGTCATTTCCGTTGCAAGGCGAGGTTCGCGATGCATAAGGGTCAACGCAAGACAGAACGCCGCGAGGCGTTGCGTTTTCTGCGCGAGGTTCGCTACCTGGGCTCGTGGCCGGATGTCCGAATGCTGCCGGATACTGGCCCGGCCCCGCTGATAGCATTTACCGGGCGATCCAACTCAGGAAAATCGTCGCTCATCTCCGCCCTCTGCGACCAGAAGAATCTGGCGCGAACATCCGCCGAACCGGGCAAGACGCGCAGCATCAATCTGTATCGCGCTCTGCCAGGCGCCTGCCCGCCGCAGGGCGTGGTGCTGGCCGATTTGCCGGGCTTCGGCTACGCGCGAACTTCGCACGCTGAGCGCGCTGCGCTGCGACGCATGGTTGATCAGTTTCTGCTGCACGCTCCTCGTCTTTCATTGACCGTACTGGTTCTCGATTGCCGGCGCGAACCAGCTGACGAAGAGCTGAGCGTAATTGATTTTTGTCGAGCCGAAGGACGAGAGTTGATCTTTGCGCGCAGCAAATGGGATAAGCTGAGCAAGCAAGAACGGCTGCAGAAATCTCGCCAATGGCAAAAGGCCGGCTACGAGGATATCAGCATAGGAGTGTCCAATACCAACGGCGAAGGATTGAGCGAAGCGCTGGAGAGCATAGCCCTGGTCATCCAGAATGCGAATCCTTCTTGATTGCCCGCCTCTTGATTTCGCTTGCGGATTGCAGTGGACGGGCAAGACTTTAGCGTAAGAGGACTCGTTCTTTGATTGAGCAATCTCTTTTGCAGCGACTGACCGAATCCATTCGGGAAGGCGCGGATCTGCGCCTTGCCGCGGTCTTTGGCTCGGCTTTGCAGCCGCGCTTTCATTCCAAAAGCGATGTGGATATTGCCGTGCAGGCGCGCGTTCCGCTTTCACTGTCGCACGAGTTGAACATGAGCGTGAAATTTTCACTGCTGGCCCATCGGGAAGTCGACCTCATCAACCTGGATTGCGCTTCGACGGTGCTTAAGAACGAAATCGCCAGGAATGGACGTCTATTATATGAATTTGAGCCCGGCGCCTGGGCGGCCTGGCAGGCCAGGGCGGCGCTTGAATACTGGGATTTTGAACCTGTCTACCTTCTTGGGCAGCAGGCAATAGCCCGACAATTTCGAGCCTAGCCATCATGACCAATCGCGACATAGTACTTCGCAAACTGACCACGATGAACGAACACAGACGGCGCTTGCAGATTCGTCTGGACCGCCGACTGGAAAACGTCGTCCCCTCTGCCGACATCGATGATGCTATCGCAATGAGTTTGCTGGTTTGCATTCAGGAAGTCGTTGATATTGCATCGCATATTCTGACCGACGAAGCGCTGACCCTGCCGGAGTCGGCCGCAGCTGCGACGCTGGCGCTGGCCCAACACGGCATCCTTCCGGACAACCTTGCATTGCAACTGGCGGCGATGACAGCGCTGCGCAATCGCATTGCCCACGGCTACAGTCAAGTTGACGCCAATCGAATTGTCGCCGAGCTGCCGTCCGGATTGCAAGCATTAGAACAGTTTGCATCGGCCATTGTCGCCTATCTGGATCGCGGCGAAGTCAGATGATCTTTGTATCGGCTTTCCCTTTTGGCCGCGTTGATGCGGCCCCCCTGGACCTGCTGCGCTCTTCCGGCTTTCCCTTTCAACTTAACCCAGAGGGACGGATTCTACGCGCTGAGGAAAGCGCTTCGCTTGCTGCCAGGGCCCAGGTAATCATTGCGGGCTCAGAAGAGCTCCGTCCGCTGATTGAGCTAAGCACAACTTTGCGTATGATTGCGCGCGTTGGCATTGGTCTTGATTCTGTGCCGCTGGAGCTATGTCGGCAGCGCGGCATCGCCGTGAGCTACACGCCAGATGCCGTAACTTCCGCCGTCGGCGAGCTGGCTCTGGGACTGTTGATTGCGACGATGCGCTCCGTTGGCGAGGCCGACCATGGCATGCGCGCTGGCCGCTGGGATCGGATCATTGGCCGTCGCATCGGCGATTGTCGCATTGGCATCCTTGGTTTTGGTCGCGCCGGCGCCTATCTGGCGCGCTTGCTCGTTCCCTTCCGGCCGCGTCAGATCTTAATTCACGATATCCGCGACCGCCGTGTAGCGCTGAAGGACATTGCCGGCGATCTGCCAGCCGAGCAAACCGATCTGGATACGCTACTGGCGAACTCCGACGCCATCAGCATTCATCTGCCATTGACCTCGGCTACCCGCAACATGATTGGCGCGGCGCAATTGCAGCGCATGCCCGCAGGCTCGTGGCTGGTGCAGACCTCGCGCGGCGGCATTCTGGATGAAGACGCTTTGCTGGCCGCCGTGCGAGGCGCACACCTGCGCGGCGCCGCGCTCGATGTCTTTGGCAGCGAGCCCTACACCGGGCCGATGCTTGGGGAAGACCGCATCCTGCTCACCCAGCATATGGGATCTTGCGCCGCCGACGCCCGCGCCGCTATGGAACGAGGCGCCACAGAAGACGCCCTGCGCTTTCTGCGCGGCGAGGCGCTGGCCAGCGCCGCGCCCCTGGAGGGCGAATTTTGAGGCAAAAGGCGGCATTATGTCCAGCGCCCATTTTCTGGCGCCCAGGTTAGATTTGTGTTCAACTGTTGAACAAATGATTTGACGTTTCCAATAGGGCCATTTTAGTGGCCTTGCATTTTGAGGCCCTGGGACTCACCTGGCGAAGCCGTGCCAGGCCTGCTCGCTCTCCCCTTCCGCTGGCCTTGCCGGCGGATCAAGCAACCATGGACGACGAACTCCGTCATCGAATCTTGCGCATACTGGTTGAACATCCGGAAGTGAACCAGCGCGAGCTGGCCAGCATTCTGGGTGTAAGTTTAGGAAAGACCAACTATTGCCTTGCGGCGCTGATCGAGAAAGGTTGGATCAAGGCGCGTAACTTCAAGAACAACCGTAATAAGTTTGCGTATGCTTACTATTTGACCCCGCAGGGAATTGAGGAAAAGGCCAGATTGACGCTGCGATTTTTTCGACGCAAGCTCCGGGAATATGAGGAGCTCAAGTCGCAGATCGATGAACTGGCCGCTGAGGCGGAAACGGCGCAGCAGATGTTTCCGGAGCTGGAGCGGGGCTAGGGCGCAAGCGCCGACAACTCTCATGGATCGAGCGGCAAAAGTCTACGTGGCCGGCCATCGCGGATTGGTAGGTTCGGCAATTGTCCGGGCCTTAGAGGCCGACGGCTATCGCAATGTGATCGGACGTACCCACGCCGAACTGGACCTGCAGGACCAGTGCCAGGTGCGCAGCTTCTTTGATAAAGAGCGCCCCGACTACGTTTTTCTGGCCGCAGCAAAAGTTGGCGGAATTCATGCTAACAACACCTTTCCGGCGGAGTTCATCTATTCGAATCTGGAGATTCAGAACAATATCATCGATGCCTGCTGGCGGTATAGCGCGAAGAAACTTCTATTTCTGGGATCCTCGTGCATCTATCCGAAATTTGCCCATCAACCGATGGACGAAGATCAGCTCCTTTCCGGCAAATTGGAGCCAACCAACGAACCGTACGCCGTTGCCAAAATCGCCGGCATCATCATGTGCCAGAGCTATAACCGTCAGCACGGGACGAATTTCATCTCAGCCATGCCGACGAATCTTTATGGTCCGGGCGACAACTATCATCCTGAAAACTCGCACGTAATCCCAGCTCTCCTTCGGCGCTTCCACGAGGCAAAGACCGCTGGCGATTCAGAAGTTGTGATCTGGGGCACTGGCAAGCCCCTGCGCGAGTTTTTGTACTCCGATGATTGTGCGCGTGCTTGTGTGTTCTTGATGCGGAACTACGACGTTCAGGGTGTAGCAAACGGCGGGGATTTCATCAATATTGGTTCCGGCATTGAGGTTAGCATACAAAATTTGGCGGAAGCCATCAGGGAGGTGACAGGCTTCAGTGGCCGGGTAACATTCGATGTCAGCCGTCCGGATGGGACGCCGCGAAAGCTGCTGGATGTTTCGAAACTACATCGAATGGGCTGGCGACATCAAGTGGAACTGCGCGAAGGATTGCGACAGGCCTATGCTGATTACTTGAGCGAAAGTAGCGGAATACCGCCAAGCGCCCGTCGCCATATTCCATGAATGAGAACCGCTGCATTGCTATTTTCGGAGGCGACGGCCTCCTCGGTTCGAACTGGGCCATCTGTCAGCCAGAGGGAATCAGAATAGAGTTGATTCATCGTCGAGTAGAAGGGCGACCACTTGGACGGCCATGGCACAAGTTGACTGAATGGTCAACAGAGTCCATGGTCGGGCTTCTACAAGAAATCCAGCCGACATACGTGGTCAACGCTGTAGCACTAACTAATGTGGACGAATGCGAAAAGTTTCCAGCTGCAGCAGTAGAGGCAAATGCTCTTCTCGCTGCCAGGCTCTGCCGGGCCTGCGTTCAACTTCGACTGAAATTCGTCCATATTTCCAGCGACCAGCTCTTTGACGGCGAATGCGGCAACTATATCGAAAGTGATCCTATTTCGCCAATCAATGTCTACGGCCTTACAAAAGCGCTCGCTGAACGATTGGTGTTAGAGATTGACTCGCAGGCGCTCATTATCCGAACGAATTTCTTTGGCTACGCGCCAGCTGGTCGAAGCTCGCTGAGCGACTGGGTTCTCGCCGCCGCCGATAAAGGCGAATCGAAGCCCCTTTTTACAGACTCCTTCTTCACTCCAATCTATGTAGATAACTTGGTGGCATGTTGCCAGCAACTTCTCAATGCTCAGGCAAAAGGCGTATATCATGTAGTTGGCGATCAGCGGCTAAGCAAGTACGAATTTGGGATTGCTCTGCTTCGAACGTTTGGCAAGTCAGACGCCACGTTTTTCGCCGGGAGACTCTCCGATCAGAAATTCCCCGCGCCAAGGCCCCGCGATATGTCCCTCTGTAACGATTTCACTGCGAGGCTCTTGGGTACAAGCCTCGGCGATATTGATCGGCAGCTGCGGGACTTGAAGTCGGCTGCCGAGAACAGGCCATTTCAGCTGCACCGGTTGTTTAGCCAAAGCAATCGCATCCAAACAAGCCGGTCAACGGAATTCCCGCCGGAAATTCATTAAGGATTTGCTACAGTGTTAGACGGCGCATCGATTCTCCTCACCGGCGGCACCGGCTCTTTCGGTCGAACATTTGTTCGAGAAACTCTGAAGAAGTGGAATCCAGCTCGCATAGTTGTTTTCTCGCGCGATGAGATGAAACAGTGGGAGATGGCCGCGCTATTTTCCGAAGATCCTCGAGTTCGCTTCCTGATTGGAGATATTCGCGACATCGATCGATTGCGACGCGCTTTAGATGGCGTCGATATCGTCGTTCACGCCGCCGCAACAAAAATCGTGCCCACGGCGGAATACAATCCATTTGAATGCATCAAGACCAATGTCATTGGCGCAATGAATCTCGTCGATGCATGTATCGATCGGGGTATTCGCCGGACAGTAGCGCTATCTACTGATAAAGCAAGCAGCCCAGTGAACCTCTACGGCGCGTCGAAGTTAGCATCGGATAAGCTCTTTGTCGCTAGCAATTCCAATGCGGGCGCCCACCAGTCTCGCTTTGCGGTTGTTCGATACGGAAATGTCATGGGTTCTCGGGGGTCCGTAATTCCTTTCTTCGCTTCCCTTCCGGAGGACCAGCCAATACCTATTACCGATCCTCGTATGACCCGTTTCATGATTACGCTAGAACAGGCTGTTGATCTAGTCTGGCATGCGCTCGCAGATATGCAAGGCGGCGAAATATACGTGAGAAAGATTCCTTCGATGACCATAACCCAAATTGCCGAAGCAGTACGTCCGGGGACGGCGACTCGAGTGATCGGAATTCGCCCTGGCGAGAAACTGCATGAACAAATGATTGGAATCGAAGACGCTCTTACAACCTTTGAATATACAAACTATTTCAAAATACTACCTGCAATCAATCAGTGGAACAAGGACCCCATGAGGATTGGAAAAGGCGCGCTCGTATCGGAAGGCTTTACATATCGTTCGGATAGCAATGGCGACTGGATGAGCGTGGCGCAGCTTCGGGAGTGGATCAAAAGAAACATCTCCCCGAGGGATTCTGTCGGATGAACTCGATATCAGCTGCAGAACAATCGCATACCCCTGCACTGCAAGAGCAAGGCGCCATTCGAAGGCTTTGGTCTAAATTGGCAACTCGCCGCAAGCGGCAGCTTGCATTACTTCTAGCGCTTATGGTCTTTTCTTCAGCGGCCGAGACGCTAACAATTGGTAGTTTGGTGCCTTTTCTTTCAATTCTAACGATGCCCGAGCGGGTATTTCAGTCCAATTTCGCAAGTCCCCTTGTTTTTGCGACTGGCGCAGCGACGCCAGGTGACTTGCTGGTTCCAATTACTATTCTCTTTATTGGAGCAACCGTGCTGTCTGGTGGCGCAAGGCTCTTGCAGCAATGGCTCACTACCGCACTTTCATTCGCCGTAGGCGCGGAACTTGCCGTGGATGTCTTTCGCCGGACATTGTATCAACCTTATTTTGTGCATACTGGCCGAAACAGCGCTGAAGTTGCTATTGGCGCGTCCAAGGCTAAGGCGCTGGTTAGCGGCGTTATTTTGCCGGTATTCGCAATTATCAACGGAGCATTGCTAGTGCTCTCAGTATCGGCGTTCCTTTTCTTGCTCGATCCCAGCAAGTCGGTCGTTTTATTTGCGGGCTTTGCCGTCATCTATCTGTTTGTAGCGACTACAGTGCGACGGAAGGTCTATGCAAACGGAATAATACTCTCACGCGAAGCGGTTGCCTCCAAAAAGCTGCTAACGGAGAGTCTCGGTGGAATCCGAGATGTACTGTTGGATGGCACTCAGGAGCGCTATGCGGGATTGTTTCGGACAATTGAGGCTCGACTTTCGAGAGCAAATGTTGTCAATATGTTTGTCGCCGGTAGCCCCAGGACTTTAATTGAAACGGCAGCAATAGTCCTGGTTGCCGTTGTAATCTTACCGATTGCAAAGGAATCTTCCGGGTCTGTTTTGAACAGCATTCCGATTTTCGCTGCACTGGCCCTCGGCGCTCAAAGACTCTTGCCTGTCTTGCAAATGGCTTACGCATCCTGGGTAAGTCTTCGCTCCAGCAGGCCGATGCTACTTGATGTCCTCGCGCTTCTGGAACAACCGATACCTGCCTTCAGCCAGCCTGACAGCGTTCGAAAACTTCCGTTTAAGAGAGAAATCTCTATTCATGAATTGGCTTTTGCCCATGATTCCGAACGTGAACGCGCGCTACATTCAGTGTCCTTTTCAATCAAGAAGGGCGAAAGGCTCGGCATAGTCGGAAGCACCGGATCAGGGAAGAGCACCTTGCTAGACTTACTGATGGGACTTCTAACGCCAACGGCGGGATTCATTGACATTGATGGGACGCCGCTTAATCCGCAAGCCGCTCGATCGTGGCAAACTCAAATTTCTCATGTACCCCAGCATATCTTTTTTGCCGATGCGACTATTCTCGAAAACATCGCCCTTGGACATTCGGCGGATGCTATCAATGTAGATAGGGTCAAAAGAGCAGCTGCGATGGCTCAAATAGACGAATTCATTGACTCCTTACCCATGGGTTATCATACTCAAGTCGGCGAAAATGGCGTTCGCACGTCGGGCGGGCAGCGGCAGCGTCTGGGCATCGCGCGGGCTCTTTACAAATCACCCAGCGTCCTACTATTGGATGAAGCTACCAGCGCTTTGGACGATGAGACGGAACAGGCGGTGATGGAATCAGTTTACGCGCTGTCTGCCGAACTCACAATAATTATTGTAGCTCATAGGATATCAACTCTCAGACGCTGTGACCGGATTGTGGAGCTAGGCCGAGGGCGAGTAGAGCGAATTGGCAGCTATCAAGAAGTTCTTCTGGCAGGCAAAAAGTCGGACGTCGCCTAATGCCAGCGCATGCAGTACACCTGTACTTCTACACCGATTCCGTTGCATTTCCCCGTCGTGGAATCCAAAGACTCAGTGAAACATACCCGCTGCTCGTAGAAGAGCGAGTGAAGAGAGCCGTGCCGTCCGGTATTTCTGTTCGCTGCATATTGCGCGGCCTTGGCGGCGCCAGAATCCAAGAACTTGCCGAAATTCTTCACCGCGATTTCGGCTACCTTCCGGAGGCAGCGGCGGATACGGCTTCCTACTATTTTTTCAATTCTGGAATTGTAGATTGTGCACCGCAGCCGTTTACATATCATCTCCGCGCTTTGCGCAGGCTTCCCTTCCTCGGCCCGCTGCTCTGGCCAACGTTGCGCAGGAACTTGATCAAATTTCGTCCTCTATTGCAGCGGATTTGGTCCTTTCGACTAACACGGCCTCGCCCATTCATGAAAACCCTTAATAGCATGATAGCCAGTGTCGCTGCTGTCGGCGGGCGCAGTGTTGTCCTACTTACGCCGCGTCCGCCGGATGCCATGGAGAGTAGATCACCCGGAATTACCTCGTCCGTTGAAAAATACAACTCAATGAAGAAAGATAGTCCGGCAAATGTATTGGTTTTGAGCGTTGAAGCATTGGAGGCGGAACTCCTCCTGGACGATGGCCACCATCTAACTACGCGGGGACACGAACAGGTAGCAGCGCTGATATGGGAAGCGCTACGACCGGACTTGATTCCGACCCTCGAGCCGCAACAATTTCAACATCAACGCGGTCCTATGGAGCGCTGCTGATGAAAGCGCGAGTAGCTTTCATTGGCGCCGGCTACATGGCAGCCGAGCACGCTAAAGTCTATGCGAGCCTCGACACCGCTGTTCTGGTCGGCGTCTGCTCCCGAAGCAAAGAACGGGCCATCGCATTTGCTGGCGCCTTTGGATTGCCTTTGGCAACCGATTCCATCGATGAACTCCTGGAAGAAGCCAGGCCCGATCTGACAGTAGTAGCCGTGCCTGAATTGTCAGTCAGGGATGTATGCGTCAATGCATTGAGATTTCCATCAAAGCTCCTGGTAGAAAAGCCTGTCGGTCGAAATTTGTCAGAGGCTGAATACATACTTGAATGTGCGGGAAGTCGTGCCGGCGACATACGCGTAGCGTTGAATCGACGGTACTATGCAAGCACTGCGGCCGCGGCGCGGGGCCTCCAGAATGACCAAGGACCGCGGGTAATACACATACAAGACCAAGAGGACCTAGAACGAGCCGCGGCCGGCGGCCAGCCCCGGGAGGTTCTCGAAAACTGGATGTACGCCAATTCAATCCATCTGATCGACTATTTCTCTGTATTCGGTCGCGGCAAGGCGGATGTAGTAACTCGCCTTGGGAATTGGACGTTTGAGAATCCAGAGGCGTTCTCTGCCATTCTTGATTTTGACTCTGGCGACCGAGGCATTTACACAGCATTGTGGAACATGCCGGGACCATGGTCGGTATCTATTTCCACTGCATCGCAACGCTGGGAGCTGCGGCCGCTTGAAGTCGCAGCGAGCCAGAAACGTGGTGAACGCAAGATTGTCGAAGAGCCGCGTGATGCCTGGGATACGGAATTCAAGCCGGGACTGCGCCGAATGGCAGATGACGCTATTGCTTTTGCCACTCGCAGACCTACCATGTTGCCTGACCTTCGCGAAAGCGTCAAGACCATGCGACTGATTCACGCTATCTATGGATGCTAGTCTGTTAATCGCCGGGGCCGGCCAGCTGGGATCGCGCTATTTGCAAGGCTTGGTCACAGCTCCAGCAAGTATCCACTGCACTGTTCTTGATCCATCCGAGGAAGCTCTACGACAGGCAAAAATCCGGTGGCAGGAAGCTGGCGGCGATAAGACGGCGCACAAAATCGTATATACGACACAAGCAAAGAACGCGCCAAAAATAGTAGATCTTGCCGTTGTCGCCACCACAGCCAATGTCCGAGCCAATACTGTAGTCCAAATAGCCAATCGCACGACGGTACGCTATTGGGTGCTGGAAAAAGTACTCGCTCAAAGGCCGTCGGACCTTGATATACTGCACCAGGCGACCAATGGAGGCCAGCGGACCTGGGTCAATACGCCAATGCTCAGTTGGACGCTCTACAAGAATCTCAGATTTGAAATTCCCCAGGATCGGACTCTCCACTGGCGATATGAGGATGTCCGTGGCCTGGCATGCAATGCTATACACTACCTGGATCTTGCCTCGAGATGGCACGAAGCCTCGCTTGAATCTATGTCCACAGACGAATTGATAGGACAGTGGAGTCCTTCAACTCGCACTGGCTTTTACGATGTTTACGGCTCGCTACATTTCAATTTCAGTAACGGTTCCAGCCTGCTGGTTAGCAGCAAGGAACACGATCGACAGTTTCGATGCAGCCTGAGTTATGAAAATCTTGTCTGGAAAATCCACGAGTCCGATGGTATCGCGGAATGTTCTGATGGTCGAATCGTTCGCGGTCGCTGTGAGCTACAGAGCGAACTGACAACACCTTTGATTATGTCGCTCCTTGAGCGTGACGCGTGCCTGCTCCCGACCCTCGACCAATCGATCAAGCAGCACGTAGCGTACCTTTCCGCGCTCTTGGTTCATTACCGAGCGACCATGGATGCGTCAGCGGATTTCGTACCAATTACCTGAGAGAGTGCGCACTTGGATAAAGTTTTGATTACAGGCGCCGACGGATTTATCGGCTCTCATCTAACGGAAGCGCTCGTGCGCGCAGGTTATGACGTACGTGCATTTGTTCAGTACAATTCCTTTTCCTCCTGGGGGTGGTTGGATCATTGCGCCGCAGATGTGCGGGGGAACTTCGAAGTGTTTCCCGGCGATGTGCGAGATCCGCATGGGGTGCGCGAGGCCATGACCGATTGCCGGGCTGTCTTGCATCTGGCTGCGCTGATTGCCATACCTTACTCCTACCATTCACCAGATACCTATGTTGATACTAATATAAAGGGAACGCTAAATATCATACAGGCGGCTCGCGGATTGGGTTTGGAGCGTGTAATTCATACCTCAACAAGCGAAGTCTACGGAACAGCTCGCTTTGTTCCAATTACCGAAGAGCATCCGCTCCAGCCGCAATCCCCCTACTCGGCAAGCAAGATCGCCGCGGATCAAATGGCGATGTCTTTTCATTTTTCGTTTGGATTGCCTGTGACAATTGTTCGACCCTTTAATACTTACGGTCCGCGGCAATCGGCGCGCGCAGTGATTCCAACCATAATTACCCAAATCCTGGCCGGCAAAAGGAAAATCAAACTCGGCGCTGTTCATCCAACGCGAGATTTCAATTACGTAACGGATACGTGCGCTGGCTTTCTCGCCGCCCTGAATTCGGACGCCGCAGTGGGAGAGGTCGTCAATATTGGCAGCAATTTTGAGGTGACGATCCTCGATACGGCCCTTGAAATTGCCCGGCTATTGGGCGTCGAAATCGAAATCGTCGCCGATGATATGCGTCTGCGCCCCGCTCGATCCGAAGTCGAGCGACTTTGGGCTTCCAACGACAAGGCTGGCAAATTGCTACAATGGCAGCCTGTCTATTGCGGGCTAGAGGGTTTCCGAAAGGGGCTAGATGCCACAATTCAGTGGTTCCGCGATTCCGGTCACGTAGCAACCTACAAGACTGATCGCTACAATATTTGAAGTTGTGAATCACGAACTCCCTCAACAAATTGTCACAGCCATGCGCCGAATTCTCCCCTCGGGACCGGCCCCGCTGCATGAGCCCACATTTGAGGGAAATGAACTTGAATATCTGAAGCAATGCATTGATAGTACGTTTGTTTCTTCAGTTGGAAAGTTTGTAGAGCGCTTTGAATTCGAACTGGTCGATTTTACTGGCGCTCGAAACGCAATTGCCGTCGTCAACGGCACGGCCGCCCTTCAGCTGGCATTGAGGACGACCGGGTTACAAATTGGCGATGAAGTGCTCACTCCGACTTTGACCTTCGCCGCAACCGCTGCCGCTGTTGTTCACGCTGGAGGGATACCGCACTTTGTCGACTGCGATGAAGAGTGCTTCGCTTTTGACTTTGATCGGGTAGCGGATCAACTGAAGTCAATTGTCGAGTTTCGAAGCGGCTATTGTTGGAACAAGCAGACTGGCAGGCGTATTCACTCCGCAATAGTTGTACATATCTTTGGCAGGCCTGCCAACCTGGAGTCCGCACAAAAGTTCTGTCGCGATTTTCGCCTTGAGCTGATCGAGGATGCGGCCGAGTCTCTTGGTTCGTATTTTGGCGGGGTGCATACGGGGCGTTTTGGCCGGTTCGGAATATTTAGCTTCAACGGAAACAAAACTATTACAACCGGGGGTGGTGGAGCATTGTTAACAGACGATGACGATTTGGCCCGCACAGCCAGACACCTGTCCACGACGGCAAAAAAGCCGCATCCCTGGCTTTATGAACATGATTCGGTAGGGTACAATTTTCGAATGCCTAATTTGAATGCCGCCCTTGGCTGTGCGCAGCTAGAGCAGCTGCCGGTTCTGCTGGAGCGAAAGCGTCTCCTCTACCATCGTTATGCTGCAGCGCTTGACTCAATTCAGGGCATTCGGCTCATAGCGGAGCCGGCACATGGGCGGAGCAATTTCTGGCTGCAGGCTATCCAGCTAAATCGAGGTGATCGAGCAGTACGCGATCAGATTCTGCAACAAACCAATCAGAATGGGCTGACAACTCGTCCCGTCTGGAATTTACTGCATGAACAGGCGCCTTACAGTCGCTTCCCTTGCCTGCCTGTTTCTACGGCCCTTAAACTTCAGGATTCTTTGATAAATCTCCCAAGTGGAGCCGGGCTGGTTGCACAAGAATGACAGCTCCAAAGATCTTGCTCGTGGGCGCTGGCGGTCACGCTCGCTCGGTAATTGATGTAGTTGAAACGGCAGGCGAGTATGACATAGTGGGGCTTGTGGGTACGCCTGAGCAAGTTGGACAGCAACTTCTGGGAAGGCCAATCCTGGGACACGACGGTGATTTGCAAAAATTGCGGGCTGTAGCTGACTACGCCATAGTAGCCATCGGTCAAATCAAGACCGCGGAGTCGCGGACTCGCGCCTGGCAAAGCGTTCGCGATGCCGGATTTATTACGCCGAAGATCGTCGCACCTACCGCGCGGGTCGCCCGAAGCGCTGCCATTGGCGATGGAACAGTCATATTTCACTTTGCATTTGTCAATTCCTGCGCCTCAGTAGGAGCCAATTGCATCATCAATTCCTGTGCACTGCTGGAGCATGATGTGATTGTCGAGGACCATTGTCATATTTCCACAGGTGTGATTCTGAATGGCGGCGTACGCGTACATGAGCGCAGTTTCGTCGGAAGCGGCGCCATAGTGCGTGAGAATACCACAATTGGAAATAATTCGATCGTGCCTATGGGCCATCGTGTCATTCGCTCCTGGCCGAGTTCAGCCGAGTTGAGACAATGAGTATCATTTTGATTGCAGAAGCGGGCGTAAACCACAACGGTGATCCCGACCTTGCGTTGCGAATGGTGGACGTGGCGGCCGAAGCTGGCGCAGACTTTGTGAAATTTCAAACATTTCGGGCGGAGCTACTTGCCACGGCGAATGCAGACAAGGCTGGTTACCAAAAGAGCGCAATTGGAAATGATCAATCGCAACTAGCAATGCTCTCTTCCTTGCAGCTCCCGGAATCAACTTATCCGCTGCTGGCGGATCGCTGCCAGCAACATGGGATAGGATTTCTTTCCACTGCTTTTGACGAAGAGAGTCTAACGCTTGTGGCTGCGCTCAAACCGAAATATTTGAAAATTCCCTCTGGCGAACTGACCAACATCCCTTTACTGAGAAAGCATGCGCGCCTTGATACGCCATTGTTGATTTCAACGGGCATGGCTACTCTGGGTGAAATTGATGCGGCCCTGCGCTGTTTGATCGATGCGGGCATGCGACGAGAGCAATTGATATTGCTCCACTGTACTACGGAATACCCTGCGCCCTTTGCTTCCTTAAATTTGAAAGCGATTCGCACTCTGGCGAACACCTTTGGCATTCCCTGCGGCTACTCAGATCACAGTTCTGGCATTGAGGCCGCCATTGCGGCAGCAGCCCTTGGCGCGCCGGTCATTGAGAAACACTTCACGCTGAACCGAAATATGCGAGGCCCAGACCATCGAGCGAGTGTGGAGCCAGACGAGCTCGGGCAGATGGTACGGGCGGTAAGAAATGTTGAGTTGGCTCTTGGCGACGGAATAAAGAGGCCCTACGATACCGAGCTTGCCAATGCGCAGGTAGCACGGAAGCGCATTGTTGCAGCAACCGTGATTCACTCCGGGGATACGCTCGGCGAACAAAACATGACGACTCGCCGCCACACAGTCGGTCTGTCGCCGTTGCACTGGGACCTCCTGCTTGGTCGGAAGGCCGTTCGCGATTTTCAACCTGATGAGCCCATTGAGTTGTAATCTATGATCAGGGTTTGCTTTGTAACCGGTGGTCGTGCTGAGTATGGATTGTTGCGTTGGGTGATGGAGGAAGTGCGAGAGTCGCCCGATATGAATTTGCAGATTCTTGCAACCGGCGCTCACCTATCTGCCGCTCATGGTGCAACTATCGCTGAAATTGAACGCGATGGCTTTACAGTTAGTAAGCGGGTCGAAATGCTTCTGGCTGACGATAGCCCTGGTTCCGTAGTTAAATCAATGGGACTTGAACTGATCGGTTTGGCCGACGCTTTTCGCGAATTGCAACCGGAATGGCTCGTTTTGCTAGGCGATCGCTATGAAATCCTGATGGCAGCTACGGCAGCTTTGATTTGCCGAATTCCTATCGCGCATGTTCACGGCGGCGAGATCAGCGAGGGCGCCTTCGATGACTCCATCCGTCATGCAATAACGAAGATGTCACATTTGCACTTTGTGGCCTGCGAAGAATATGCCCGCAGGGTGGTTCAGCTTGGGGAGGAGCCTGATCGTGTGTACAACGTTGGCGGCCTTGGAATAGAAAGCATTAGGCGTCTTAGACCGCTGAATTTGCTAGAGCTGGAATCGGACCTGCAGGTTTCATTGAAACCGCCGATTTTGCTAACGACATTTCATCCAGCAACTTTGGATCCAATTGACCCGGGCGAGCAAATGGGATGCGTTTTACGTGCACTAGCTGCAATTGACGAAGCTACGATCTTGTTTACAATGCCAAACGCCGATCCAGGGAATGCGACTATACGAAGTCAGATCCAGCAATTCTGCAGCGATCGGCCAAGAGCATTTGCTTTTGAGTCTTTAGGTCAGCTTCGCTACCTTTCATGCATGGCTGTCGCCGGCGCCGTAGTCGGTAATTCATCAAGCGGATTGCTCGAGGCGCCTGGGCTGGGAACCCCCACGGTGAATATTGGCATTAGACAAGCTGGTCGCGTTCGCGCGTCCAGCGTCATTGATTGTAGTTTGAACGAATTCGAAATTGCCGCGGCGATACGGCGCTCTTTGACGCCCGGATTCAGAGCGAATGCGGGCAATAGCCAAAACCCATTTGGAGATGGCTTCGCTGCAAAACGCATAGTCTCCGTTATACGATCCTTCGATCGGACCAAAGTGGCCTCGAAACATTTTCACGATGTGACTTTTCCAGTGTCAGGTAGCGCTCGCGATGCAACCTGTCCGATCGCGAATTGAGTATGGACTGGAAGAAGTGCAGACTGACACTGGCGACAACGGTGGGGGACGCTGTTAGAAGCCTGAATGAAAGCGGTTTGAAGATTGTCCTCGTCGTATCTGAAAGTGATAAATTGGAGGGTACAGTATCTGACGGCGACATCCGCAGAGGAATGTTACGCGGAGTTACCGTAGCAGACCCGATCGAGTCTGTACTTCACAGAAAGCCATTTGTCGTGCCGCCAGAAGTGGGCCATGAAGTGGTCAATCAGCTAATGCATGTCAATAAAATACAACAAGTACCTATTGTTGATGGATTACACAGGGTCGTTGGTCTGCACCTTTGGGACGAGGTCGCGGCGGGGCCGGAGCGAAGCAACATCGTGATCATAATGGCTGGCGGCTTAGGGACAAGGCTTCGACCGCATACCGAAACCTGTCCGAAGCCGCTCCTGCCTGTGGCAGGGAAGCCTATGCTCGAGCACATTATCGACCGCGCTCGAGGCGAGGGGTTCGTTCGTTTCGTTCTGGCAATTCAGTATCTGGGCCACATGATCGAAGAATACTTCCAGAACGGCGAACGTTGGGGAGTTCAAATTGACTACCTTCGCGAGGAAAGACCAATGGGCACGGCCGGTGCGCTCAGTCTCCTTGCTCCACGTCCAGATATGCCTTTTCTTGTAACCAATGGCGATGTACTTACTGATATTCAATACGGCGAGCTACTCGCCTTCCACAGCCGGTATGGTGCTTGTGCGACTATGGCAGTGCGCCTCCATGAGTGGCAGCATCCGTTTGGCGTAGTCCAAACCGAAGGCGTCGAGATTACCGGATTTGAGGAAAAGCCGCTCCATCGCACACACGTAAATGCCGGCGTCTACGCTCTTGAGCCGGCGGCCCTCGATGAAGTTCTTCCGAATGAGCGCTGCGATATGCCGACACTCTTCGAGCGCCTGCGGTCCAAAGGACAGAGAACGGTCGCCTACCCAATGCACGAGCCGTGGCTTGACGTTGGTGCGCCAGAGGACTTGCGAAGGGCCGGGGAAGCGAGCGATACGCGGCAACGAAGGAGCCTGGATTCATGGAATTGATGAAATACCCCGCAGTCACTGACAGGACGGAATACTCCCGAGATAACCCGAATCCGCGCACGCTCTACGGGCTGCCGCAGACTGTCTCCTACTGCAAAAAGTGCGTCATTTCCAATCAGCGGCCAAATTCCGCAGTCGAATACAAGCATACAAAAGAATCTCGAAAAGCGACTATCAATTTTGACATGCACGGTATTTGCGATGCTTGCAATTTTGCTGAGCGCAAGCGCTACGCCATTGACTGGAATCTTCGCGAGCAGCAGCTAAAAGAGTTATGCGACCGCCACCGCAAATCGGATGGATCGTACGACTGCATCGTCCCTGGCTCCGGCGGAAAAGACAGCTTCTATGCCTCGCATGTACTCAAGCATAACTATGGCATGCATCCGCTAACGGTAACATGGGCTCCGCATGTCTACACTGAATGGGGGTGGAGAAATTTTCAATCATGGATTCATGCTGGTCACGACAACTATCTCATGACGCCAAATGGTCGAATCCACCGTCTGCTAACTCGACTTTCGACTGAGCTGCTTTTTCATCCCTTTCAGGCCTTCATGTTCGGGCAGAAATCGCTGGCGCCTAAGATGGCGCTGCTTTTCAATATCCCTCTTGTTTTTTTTGGTGAAAACGAAGCAGAATATGGAAATCCGATTGGCGACACAGAAACCGCCAAACGAGATTGGTCCTACTTTAGCGCGGAGAATCAGGCATCGATATTCTTGGGCGGAGTATCCGTTGCGGATCTGAAGACCCAATTTGGTGTCGATCAAAATGATCTTCAACCGTACCTCCCAGCCAATCCGGAGCATTTGAACAGAACGGGCGTTGAAGTCCACTATCTTGGCTATTACCTGAAGTGGCATCCTCAGAGTTGCTACTACTACGCTGTAGAGCATGGCGGATTTGCGGCATCCCCCGAGAGGACTCCAGGAACTTATTCAAAATACAACAGCATTGATGATCGGATCGATGATTTGCACTATTACACTACGGGCGTCAAATTTGGAATCGGTCGCGCAACTTATGACGCCGCACAGGAAATCCGATCAGGCGACATTACGCGCGAAGAGGGCGCGGCGCTGGTACGCCGCTTCGATCATGAATTTCCGGCTCGCTTTGAAAACGAGCTATATCAATATTTGAGTATTCCGGAGCGCGAATTCCCGGAAGCTAGCAGAATGTTTGAGCGTCCGCTAATGGATCGAGAGTATTTCTTGCGCCTGGCTGATCAATTTCGCTCTCCGCACTTATGGGTTGCCGAAGGAGACGCTTGGAAACTTCGCTATCCAATTGACTGAACAACGAATGAAGCTTCTTCTAAAATGAGTGAAAGTGGCGCGAATTTGCGACTGATTGCTCGACTGGACATCAAGGGCCCCAATCTAATTAAAGGGGTTCACCTTGAAGGATTGCGAGTTATCGGCCCGCCGAACGAATATGCCATCAAGTACTACCTCCAGGGTGCAGACGAATTGCTGTATATGGACTGCGTGGCAAGCTTGTACGGCAGGAATCACCTGTCGGATATTGTCCGAGAGGCGGCAAGGGACATTTTTGTCCCCATGACCGTCGGCGGGGGTATTCGCGCCGTTGAGGATGCAAGATCCCTGCTCCGATCAGGTGCAGACAAAGTTGCCGTCAATACTGCGGCGATCAGCAATCCGAATCTTATCCGTCAGCTTGCCGAGACCTTTGGCAGCCAGTGCGTGGTGCTTTCTGTGGAAGCAAAACAGCAGGCCGCTGATCAGTGGGAAGCTTACACGGACAACGGTCGTGAACGCACCGGTCGCGATGTAGTTTCCTGGGTGGAGGAAGCCACTGCCCTTGGGGCCGGGGAGATCCTGCTCACTTCTGTGGACCGCGAAGGAACGCGGCGCGGCTTTGATTTGCCTTTATTGAAAGCAGTAACCGGCCGCGTTTCCGTGCCGGTCATCGCCAGCGGCGGCATGGGAAGAACAGAGGATATCATTGCTGCTGCCGCCGAGAATGTCAGTGCGGTCGCTTTTGCCGATATCCTTCACTACGGTCGCGCAAGAGTGAGTGATGTTCGCCGCACTGCACAAGAAGCGGGGATTCGGGTTCGAAGGTACGATGATGCAATCGAATGAAGTGGTCATCATTGACTACGGAGTAGGGAATTTACTCAGCGTCCAACGGGGCTTCGAGCATTTCGGCGCACGCGTCACTTTATCATCGGATGCCGAAATTATTTGCAGAGCGCGCCGATTGGTGCTCCCCGGAGTTGGGGCGTTTGGCGCTGCGATGAATGTTCTGCGTTCGCTTCAACTTTTTGAACCAATATTGGAAGCCGCACGTAGCGGCGCTCCATTGCTTGGCATATGTCTGGGCATGCAAATGCTATTTGAGGAAAGCGAAGAGTTCGGTCTGCATAAAGGCCTGGCGCTCATTCCCGGTCGCGTAGCGCCTGTACCTTCAGTGACAACGGATGGTTCCTCTCAAAGGATACCGCATATAGGTTGGAGCGCACTCTACCCAGCCACAAATTCGCCCCCCTGGCGCGACACTTCGCTGGCAGAGGTCAAACCCGGCGACTCTGTCTATTTTGTGCATTCATTTATGGCAATGCCAGTCCATCCTTCAGACCGATTGGCTGATGCAAATTATGGCGGGCATTCGGTTGCCGGGGTTGTCAAAAGGAACAACGTAACGGGATGCCAGTTTCATCCAGAAAAGAGCGGCTCTGTAGGGCTAAGCATCCTCAAGAATTTCTTACAGTGATTGAACGGATAGTTATAGCCGGATACGGCAGCATTGGTGCACGCCATCTGCGGATCGCGCGCAGCTTGTTGCCGCAAGCCGACATTCGAGTCTTGAGGCGCGACACAGCATATGAGCCGCCATCCGAAAGCAATGGCCTGCTCAATTCCTATTCCGATGCTTGCGCCTTCAAGCCTCAGCTAACCGTTGTTTGTGGCCCCGCAACCATGCATTGTGCGGCTATAGAATGTCTCTTGCCATCCGAAACGAACTTTCTGATTGAAAAACCTCTGGCTGCCGATTCGGAAAGCGGTCGGAAAATTGAAAGATCGCTTCGGGCGGGAGGAAGAATAGCACAATTAGGATACAATTTGCGTTACAGTACCGCACTACAGGAGTTCAAAAAACTTATTGATTCATCTGAAATTGGTAAGGTTCGTTTCGTCCAAGCCTCGGTCGGTCAATGGCTCCCATCCTGGCGGCCAGGGCGCGACTACCGCCAATCCGTGAGTGCGAGAAGTGAACTGGGCGGCGGTGCGCTACTCGAGCTTAGTCATGAGCTGGACTATTTGCGCTGGATTTTTGGCGAATTCGCATGGATTCAATCTTATTCGGCTCATTTGAGTGATTTACAAATCAACGTTGAGGATTGCGCTAGCTTGGTTGCCGTGACACACTCCTCAGGCGATATGCAACAAACTCTGATTTCTCTCAATCTGGATTTCCTTCAACGAACTCCTGCTCGCATGTGTCTGGCTATCGGCGAATATGGATCGCTTCGCTGGAATGCCGTAAGCGATCGTGTAGAAAGAAGCGAAGACGCCGCGGGTTGGAAAACTGTTTATGCTGGCGAGCAAGACGCTGACGGGTCATATCGAGCTGAGTGGCGAGCTCTACTCGAATCGATCAAAAAAGGGGAGGACGCCAAGCCTGGACTGGATGACGGAGTTCGCGCCTTATGCTACGTGGAGGCCGCGCGCAAGTCTGCAGAGACTGGCCAGCGAATCTCACCTGCAACACTTGACGCGGTCTGAAGCGGTGGTATCCATGGATGCGGTTGGCCTTATATGTGCTCGCGGTGGTTCGCGCGGTTTACCCGGCAAGAATCTACGTCGCCTGGGCGGCGAAACATTGGTTGGTCTTGCTGTCCGTCATCTTATGCAAACGGAATCAATACGTCGTGTTCTCATCTCAACAGACTCAGAAGAGATCGCAGCAGCAGCGCGCGACGCCGGGGCCGAGTCGCCTTTTATGCGGCCGACCGAACTCGCCCAGGATCATTCGCCGGAGTGGGAAGTTTGGCGGCACGCACTTCGGTTTCTTAGTTCGAGTGAAGGCAGGCTTCCAGATGCGCTGGTAGTGGCCCCAGCGACTTCACCTTTGAGAATTCCGCAGGATATTCAGCGAGCCCTGAGCAAATTTGGCAATGGGACTGCGGACCTTGTTCTTGCAATGACTCCGGCGCATAGAAGTCCCTACTTTAATATGGTCGTTGCAAAAGCAGACGGAGCCGTTGGACTTGTGAATCCGCCGATCAGTCAGATTAGCAGACGCCAGGATGCTCCTGCTGTTTTCGATATTACGACCGTGGTCTATGTTGCGCGGCCAGGCTATGTACTGAATTCGCCGGGTCTTTTTTCCGGCAGAGTCGAAGCCATTGAGGTTCCGGCCGAGCGCGCAATTGATATAGATACGCCCCTGGATTTTGCAATCGCTAATTGTCTCTTCAACTGTCAGGGAACAACTGAATGAGCGCCCTCTTGTCTCTCTCCTCGCTCCTCGGCCGCCGCGTTCTGCTGACTGGAGCAGCTGGCGTACTGGGCGGGGCAATTGCAGAGATGCTGGCGGGCCAAGGCGCGACTCTGCAGCTTGTAGATCGACCCGGCGCCGATTTCTCGCGTACCCTGGATCGGCTGGGCGAAGCAGTCGAAAAGACGCAGGTTATTGAATGCGATCTTGAGGTCGAAGCTGATCGGAAACGCCTTATTACTTTAGTCATCGGCTTTGACTCCCCGTTGGATGTACTCATTAACAATGCTGCATTCGTAGGTGATTCAAATCTCAGCGGCTGGGTAGAGCCCTTCGAAAAACAGAGCGTTGCCACCTGGCGAAGGGCAATTGAAGTAAATCTGACCGCCGCCTTTGAATTGTGCCAGGGTCTGGCGCCAAGTCTGCGTCGGTCCGGGCGCGGCGTAATTGTCAATGTTGCATCACTTTACGGACACCTCGGGCCTGATTGGAAGCTCTACGACGGAACGACGATGGGAAATCCGGCAGCCTATGCCGCATCAAAAGGCGGGCTAATACAGCTCACTCGCTGGCTGGCAACGACGCTTGCGCCAGAGATCAGGGTGAACGCTGTTTCACCAGGAGGCTTTTTGAGAAATCAACCACTCGAATTTGTCGAAAGATATGTGGCGCGCACGCCACTTCGCCGTATGGCAGACGAGTCCGATATCATGGGAACGATCGCTTATCTGGCGAGCGATCTTTCCTCCTATGTAACCGGACAGAATCTAGCGCTCGACGGCGGCTGGAGCGCCTGGTAATGAAAATCCTGCGCCAACCGGGGATCGGCGGCGATCTGATTTGCACCATTGCAATTGGACAGAAATACTTCGATGCATGGCGGCTCTACGCTTCGCCTGCCTGGCTGGAATACTGCGAGCGATATGACCTCGGCTTAATTGCCTTTGATGAAGACTTGATACCCCGAGACCACCCCCGCTGGAAAAAAGCGACCTGGCAGAAGATGTTGATCGGACATCGTTTGCTCGAAGCGAATCTAGGCGGTGGAAACGTCTGCTATTTGGACACAGATATACTTATTAATCCGTTTGCGCCAAACATATTTGATTTCACCAAACCGGGTCAAATTGGATTGGTTTCTATTCGAAGCGGATTGCCATTTCCGCTTCACCTCGTCCAGCGGCGATTGGCGTTTCTCCGTCATACACATTACAGCAGCAGCTATCCGCTAGATTCAGCCCTATTTATGTCCCTCGAGCAACTGTACGGCTACCATAAATTGCCGCCACAAGAGGACGAGGCCTGCATGGGTCTGATTTTGTTCAACCCCGGATTTCATGCCGAATGCATGGAGAACTGGTTCATGCAGTACGATCGCAATGTACAATCAGTGACGGGAGGCGGGGACCAAACGCATATAAATTTTGAAATCCAAAGCGCCGGTCCGGTCAATTGGCTCGACTACAGGTTTCAAGCCATCTGGGTCTATGAAATGGCGTGGAATTATCCCTTTCTTTATTCTTCCGGCCGAGAGGACAATCGCCTGATAATTCAGTGCATTCAAGCCGCCCTTCAGTCCAATTACTTCCTGCACTTCGCCGGTTCGTGGCATGAGAGCGATATGTGGAAAATCAAGAGAGCGTTCGAAGATTCCAGTGAGTATGGCGAGTTGCGCAATTTTCATGATTATTTGCAGCAGCCAGTCACGGGTCTGGCCCAGGGGATAATACGACCTGAACAAACAAGCTCGCCAGACAAATCCTGACTGCTTTCCTGGCCCGCTGCGCGAATGTAAGTATTTCGGAGCAATTCCAATGCCTCAAAACACGCCAATGACATCGCAACAAATATTGACCTTCACAAAATATATCAGACGGCATGAACTTGCACGACTCCTTGTTCAATATGAGCTATTCAAGATGTCCCAGACGGTAAAGGGGTCGATTGTAGAATGCGGGGTTTACCTTGGTTCCGGCGTCCTTGCATGGGGAAAATTGGCCGAATGCCTTGAGCCATACAATTTTCTTAGAAAAATTGTTGGCTTTGATACATTTGAAGGCTTTCCAAGCATTGCCAACGAAGATCTTGGCGGCAATGCTTCCGCAGCGAAAATCGGCCATCTTGATCCAAAGTACGATACCTTTGCTGAAATTCAGGAATGCATTGCGGACTTCAATAGCACCCGCCTCCTAAGTCACCAGGAGAAAATCATTCTCGTTAAAGGAGACGCAACCAGGACGATTCCGGAATATTTAAGCACAAATCCACATCTTCTGGTATCGCTGCTATACCTTGATTTCGATATCTATGAGCCCACGAAAATTGCTCTGCAGCACTTTCTTCCGCGCATGCCAAAAGGCGCCATAGTTGCTTTTGATGAATTGAATGATCCGAAATGGCCAGGGGAGACTGCCGCCTTGCTAGAGATTCTGGATCTGCGGGATTACAGTTTGCAGTCATTTCCCTTTGAGCCGCACATCAGCTATATTCAGCTGTAGCGAGGCCATCGCCACGATAGCGGACACTCACTGAGCTGCCGAAGGCCGGTCCCTACAGCAGGGACTAGGAATAT